>NZ_LEKM01000182.1 GCF_009761375.1 Ursidibacter arcticus
GACGCCACGCTGGCGTCCGAATGAAAAAAGACTTTGTCAATAATCTGATCCTCTTTGTAAAAGGGGATCTTTCTTTCACGAAACAATGAATAAATTCGTTATTACCACCTGTAAAACTTATCCCATTCCGCCAGATAACTTATTACCACTGGCGAACGTATTAAATCGGAAAGCTATTCCCTGTCTTTTCCAACCTTGGCAAGATGTGCAAAAAAAGCGGATTATCTTACCGCTTTGTGCGTGGGATTATTCAATATATCCAAATGAGTTTAGAGATTGGATCAATCAAAGCTATCAACAAGGTAGTCATTTTATTAATTCACCCGAATTGATGTTATGGAATATGCACAAAAGCTATCTGATTGATTTACAACAGAAAGGGATTAACGTTATTCCCACTAAGTATCTAATCGATCCCAACGATATTTTACCCACGATTAAACAGCAACAATGGCAAGAGGTTGTGATTAAACCAGCTATTGGGCAAAGTGGACAATTCGTTTTGAAATATAACCCAAATGATCCTTTACCTGATTTATCTCTCTATTCATCGGGCATTATTTTGCAGCCTTATATTGCAGAAGTTGCAAGCAATGGTGAAATAAGCCTCATTTTTTTTAATGGAAACTTCAGCCACTCAGTTAAAAGACAGCCAAAACAAGGGGACTTTAGAGCAAATTCGGCTTATGGTGTATCTATTATCCCAATTTCTACTTCAGATAAAATTATACAACAAGCTCGTCAAGTCTTAGATGTTCTACCTGAAATTCCAGTATATGCAAGAGTTGATGGAACCATTATCAACAGTGAGTTGCTATTAAATGAATTAGAGTTAATTGAGCCAGCTCTTTATTTACATACAACGGAAAATGCTACGGAAACCTTTGCGGAAATTTTGTCAGAGATAGCTGGAAAAATAAGTAGCAACCATTTGATTTAATAGACAAAATAGTTGCTACTGGTGTAATTATTTTAGTTGAATAAAGAATGTCCCTTTTGGTGTAACAGGCAAATATTTTCTATAAAAATCATCATAGGTTTTTTGAGGCTCAATGTCTGCGAAGAGGGTGGGATATAGTGACTTTGCCATAAACTGAGCACTCGCTAGATCAATTAAAGAGCGTGATGCCGTATGATAAATTCCATAAACTCGCCCTGTTTTTACTGCTGGTAGCTCAGACCAACCTGTACGTTGAGTAAATCCTTTAAGGCGTTTCTGAGCATCTTCATTTTCAATATCAATTCCCATTGACATAATTTCAGTATTAGTTTTATTTTCCATCTCAGTACCTGAGATCATAATAACATCTGGTTTTGAAGCGAGAACTTGTTCAGGATTTATTGGTCCCCAATTTTCAATAAATGGTGCACTAATGTTATCTCCACCAACTGTATTAGCTATTGCCCCCCACATATTGTTACCAAAAGTAAAGCTGTGTTCTTTGGGGCCTTTATTACCAAATTCAACATAAATTTTAGGTTTTGCTAGATTAGCTTGTTTAACACGTTTCTGTATTTCTTCAATACCTAGCTGATATTCATTAGCAATATTTTCTGCTCTTTCTTCTGTTCCTGCAATTTTACCGAAAATTTTTGCACTCTTTGTATGTTTCTCTACAGATTGAGCATTAAAATCAACAACTACTACTGGAATGCCAGCTTGTTCTAAACGTGGAATTTCACTTGCAATAGTTTGATATTGCCAATCAGCTAAAATAATAACATCTGGTTTGAGTGCTAAAGTTTTTTCAGTAGAGAACGTGCCTGTATTGATATTACCAATATCGGCAATATCTTTTAGATTTGGAATTTTTTCAGCAAATAAAGACCAACTACCAGGATTAAATTTTTCCCAAAATTCTCTAGAAATACCTACTACATTTTTAAAATTCTCGCTACCTGTTACCGCGATATAATCGGGGTAATAGAATGAAAGGATAACTCGTTTGGCGGGAACATCGACTTTTACCTCACGATCAAGTATATCCTTGATGGTAACTATTTCTGCTGAAGTGAAGCTAGAAATAGCTAGTAATGATGTCGCTAATAAAGAGCGAAAGTAAGTGTTTTTCATAAATTTCTCCGAATAAGTGATTACTCTTGATATTTTACAAATAAAAATAATTTTTAAAATCAAAAAATATAAAAATAACACTGGTCAGAGTTCGTCTGCTCACAATAATAAAAGAGCACTTATGGATAACTCTAATTATTACCCTTAAAATACAAAACTTTGCTAAAATCCTGCCGCTTATGGATAGGAGAACAGGATGCAAATTGTTACTAAGTTAATTCCAACAAAACTAATATCAAGTCAATCGCCACCGATTTTGCAATCTCAATCACAAGGGGTTGAACGAGTGGCGTTGTTACGTTTATTAGACCAAGCAAAGTCCTATCCGCTTACCTTAATTACTGCCCCTGCAGGCTATGGCAAAACAACATTACTTTCTCAGTGGAAAAATCGTTTATTAGCCAAAAATATTCCGCTGGCGTGGTTTACCCTAGATGAAAGTGATAACAAAGCGGAGCAATTCTCACATTATTTTGCATCGGCATTAGCCAAAGCAACGGGGATTTCGTTGCAAGATATTGGCTATCAAAACAGTTTAATTGATTATTTTGGTCAATTATTAGCACAATTAGATCAAGTACAATCTCATTTTTATCTGATTATTGATGACTATCATCTCATTGAAAATAGTGAAATTCACGATGCCTTGCGTTTCTGGTTAAAGCATCAACCAAATACAATGAGTCTAATTCTGCTCTCTCGCCTTACGCCACCACTGAGTATTACTAATTTGCGTATTCACGATAAATTATTGGAAATTGATGTTCATCAACTGGCATTTACACCTAATGAAACTCGTCAATTTTTTGAGCAAAAATTAAATGAAACTTTAAGTGATGAGATTGTCTTTTCGCTGTGTGAACGTGTGGAAGGTTGGGCAACCGCATTACAGTTGATGATTTTAGCGATTAAACAAAATAGTGAGTTAATCCATTTTCCTGAAAAATTATTGAGTAAACTCAACCAGTTACATATTGCCGATTATTTAAATGAAGAAGTTTTTCATTATGTTGAACCTGAAGTGAAACAGTTTATGCAACGCTGTGCCATTTTACGTTCAATGAATGAAAAATTGGTGTTAGCACTGACGGAAGATGAAAACGGTGTTAAAAAACTTGATGATTTGGAGAAACAAGGCTTATTTATTCAGCGTTTAATCCAAGATGATGGCGAAATTTGGTGGAAATTTCACCCGATATTAGCCACTTATTTAGCCCAAAGTTGCCGTTTAGAATTACCGAATGAGTGGCAACAACTTCATCAAACGGCATCAATGGTTTGGTTAAAATTGGGCTATGGCTCGGAAGCCTTATATCACGCTCAAATGCTAGATAACCCTGAAACGCTTTACCGTATTTTACAAGAAAATGGTTGGTCTCTGTTTCATCAAGGGCAATTAAAATTACTGGAAGATTGTTTAACCCATTTACCTTCAGAATTTTTATGGCGTGATGAGAATTTGGTGTTGTTAAAAGCGTGGTTGGCACAGAGTCAGCATCGTTATCAAGACGTATTGGGTATTTTGCAAAAATTTCAGCCAAAAGCACCGCTTACAGAGAGTTTTCAAGGACGATTTGATGCGTTGCGGGCTCAGGTTGCTATCAATAATGGTGATGAAGAACAAGCCTATTTATTGGCAACTCAAGCCTTAAATAATTTGCCATCAGAATTTAATTATGCACAAATTGTAGCGAAGTCTGTTATTGGTGAGGCACAACATTGTCGTGGTTATTTAAAAGATGGTTTGCAGATAATGCAACAAGTAGAAAAATTAGCCACTCAACAACGAGCTTACCATCATTGGCTGTGGTCGAGATTACAACAGTCTGAAATTCTGTCTGCACAAGGTTTTTGGCAATCTGCTTATGATTTATTGAAAGAAACCACGCAACAGACCAACGATTTTCATCAAATTCCGATGAATGAATTTTTGCTCCGTTTAAAAGGGCAAATTTTGTGGGAATGGCATCATTTAGATCAAACAGAAGCGATGGCAAATGCTGGGATTGAGTTACTTGAGAAGGAAGAAGAACAGGTTCAATGTTTGGCATTATTAGCTAAAAGCTCTTTAACTAAAGGTGATCTCAATAATGCAGAGCGTTTAATCGAGCGTTGTCGTAGCTTGCTTGCCCGAAGTTCTCCCCATAAAGATTGGGTTACTACCATTGATGAAGTACAGCTGATTTATTGGCAAATGAAAGGTGATAATCAATATTTAGAAAGTTGGTTGGCTCAAGCACATTTCCCTGCTCAAGAGCATAATCACTTTACTCAACGTCAATGGCGTAACATTGCTCGTTGCTATTTATTACGAGAAGATTATGAGCAAGCATTGAAAATTTTGAATAGTTTGTTAAAAACAACAGCGATTTTTAATTTAGTGAGTGATAGACAACGTGCTTTAATTTTGCGTAACCGTTTGTATTACTTGCAAGGTAAGCCAGATTTAGCTCAACGAGATCTTATTCAAGCACTTAATTTGAGCCAACAGACTAACTTTATTAGTGCGTTTGTGATTGAAGGGGATTTAGTTGCTCAACAAATTCGTCAATTATTACAGCTTAATGTTCTTGATGAGCTTTCTACCCATAAAGCACAATTTATTTTACGCAGTATCAATCAACATAATCGCCACAAAACCGCTCATTTTGATGAAGCTTTTGTGAAGAGCTTGTTGGAAAACCCACAAGTGCCAGAATTATTGAAGATCAGCCCGCTTACTCAACGGGAATGGCAAGTTTTAGGGCTGATTTATTCAGGGTATAGCAATGAGCAAATTTGCCAAGAATTAGTGGTTGCGATCACAACCATTAAAACCCACATTCGTAATCTATACCAAAAAATTGGCGTGAGTAATCGTAGTGAGGCGATTGAATACACCCGTAGTTTGTTGCGAATGATGGGGTATTAGGACGGAGTTTTCAGAATTATGTAACCGTTACACAATCTCCCCTCGCCCGCTTGCGAGAGAGGGAAGATTTGACGTTCGTTCAGAACGGCAAATCAGGGAGAGGGCAAAGGATGGTAAATTTGTGAAAAAGTGGTAAAAAGTTACCGCTTGTTTGCCCTCTCTCTGCTCAAAATTGCTGAACGCATTTTTGAGCTGTCTCTCTCCCGTAAACGGGAGAGAGTATCTTTTATTTTGTGCAATGACTACATAATATCGGATTTACAGCAACTCCGCCTGTTCTAAAATTTTCTGTTGCTCTAACGCCAACTTCGCTTGGCGTTTTTCTTCTTTACGAATTTCATCTTCCGCCTCCCATTTGTCGTAGGCTTGGACAATTTTGGCGACAACAGGGTGGCGAACAATATCGTGGCTATCAAAATAGTTAAAACTTAACTCCTCAACATTGCCAAGCACTTCCATTGCGTGCTTTAAGCCTGATTTTTGGCTACGGGGTAAATCCACCTGAGTTACATCCCCTGTGATCACTGCTTTAGAATTAAAACCGATACGGGTTAAAAACATTTTCATCTGTTCAATGGTGGTATTTTGGCTTTCATCTAAAATGATAAAAGCATCGTTGAGCGTTCGACCACGCATATAGGCAAGCGGTGCGATTTCGATAACATTTCGCTCCATTAGTTTTTGTGCACGTTCAAAGCCTAGCATTTCAAATAGGGCATCGTACAGTGGGCGTAAATAAGGCTCAATTTTTTGTCCGAGATCGCCCGGTAAAAAGCCAAGTTTTTCACCTGCTTCAACCGCTGGGCGAGTGAGCAGAATACGGCGAATTTCTTGGCGTTCCAACGATTCTACCGCCGCAGCAACCGCCAAAAATGTTTTCCCCGTTCCTGCAGGCCCAATACCAAAGCTAATATCGTGGTTTAAAATATTGCGTAAATAGGCTTGTTGGTGTTCGCCTCTAGGTTTAATGACTCCCCTTTTGGTTTTAATCGCAATTTCATAACCCGATGATTGCCACTGACCTTGCAACAACATTCGACTTTCTTGAATTGCCATATGTACATCTTCTAAGTCCAACTCTTTAATTTTTCCTTTTAGTGGTGCGGTTTCTGCATAGAGCTGCTGAATAAGTTTGGCACTATTTTGTAAAAGTGACGGAGAGTAGTGATTTTCTTCTTGAGGTTGTAAGGTAAAGGTAAATGCGTGGCGAGCAATAATAAGATTAAAACTTTTTTCGATTAGTGCGAGATTTTCATCAAAAGCACCGCAGAGTGATTGTAAGCGAGCATTATCTTCGGGTTCTAAGGTAAAGATCAATTCGTTCAAAATGTTTCCTTTAGTTATTGTTATTTGCTGTTTTTTTGTATGGTACAACGTCTGCATTGTTACCGCAACCGTTGTTCTGAATACAAAAATTTGAAGATAATCAAAATAATGTTAAATAGTTGTTATTTAGACAAAATTTATAAGAAGAATTGGCGATAACTTATGACTTTTTTGATACACTTTAGCTGTTTTTTGGTCTCTTGAATTGGGAGACTTTTATTATGTGGAGTGATGTATGAACCCAAGACGTAAATCAAGATTAAAAGTCGTGTTGTCTATTTTAATCGGTGTGTCAGTGGCAGCAGGGCTAATGCTCTATGCGTTAAGTAAAAATATTGATCTATTTTATACCCCATCAGAAATTATTTATGGGAAAAATGATGATCCAAAAACAAAACCTGAAGTGGGGCAACGTATTCGTGTTGGTGGAATGGTTGTGGAAGGATCAGTAAAACGTGATGATAAAAGCCTGAAAGTTGTTTTTGGCTTGAATGATATTGGACCTGCCATTCAGGTGGAATATGAAGGTATTTTGCCTGATTTATTCCGAGAAGGGCAAGGTATTGTGGCACAAGGGGTATTGATTGACCCCACAACATTGAAAGCAACAGAAGTGTTAGCCAAACACGATGAAAATTATATGCCACCAGAATTAAACGATCAGATGAAAAAACAACATCAACCAATGGGGATTTCAGAGGCCGATCTGAAAGGCGAATCTGAACGAGACCGTAACCAAGCAGGTGGAAAATGATTGCAGAATTAGGCAACTATGCCCTAGCACTAAGTTTAGCGTTGTCAATTTTATTAGCAATCTTACCGCTTGTGGGTGCGGAGAAAGGCAACATTACCTTAATGAGTTTAGCTCGCCCAATGACGTGGGCGACTTTTTTAGCCCTGAGTATTTCTTTTGGCTCACTGTTTTATCTATTTGCCGTAAACGACTTTAGTGTGCAATATGTGGTAAATAACTCAAATAGTTTATTGCCACTAGAATATCGTTTATCTGCTGTTTGGGGATCTCACGAGGGTTCATTATTACTGTGGATTTGGCTACTTTCATTGTGGAGTGTGGCTGTTGCGACTTTTAGTCGCCAAATGCCAGATGAAGCAGTTGCTCGTGTACTTGGTATTATGGGCTTAATCAGTATTGGCTTTCTTATTTTTATTCTTTTTACGTCCAATCCGTTTGATCGTACATTCCCTGATTTCCCTGCAGATGGTCGAGAGCTCAACCCAATGTTGCAAGATGTTGGTTTAATTTTCCACCCACCATTACTTTATATGGGCTATGTTGGTTTTTCTGTGGCATTTGCCTTTGCTATTGCGTCTTTAATGACTGGGCGTTTAGATACCGCGTGGGCGAGATGGTCTCGCCCTTGGACAATGGCTGCTTGGGTCTTTTTGACACTCGGTATTGTGCTTGGCTCTTGGTGGGCATATTACGAATTAGGCTGGGGAGGTTGGTGGTTCTGGGATCCTGTCGAAAATGCCTCTTTAATGCCTTGGATTGCAGGCACAGCCTTAATTCACTCATTAGCGGTAACGGAAAAACGCAGTACCTTTAAAGCGTGGACAGTGTTACTGGCTATTCTTGCCTTCTCGCTCTGCTTACTTGGCACATTCCTTGTACGTTCAGGCATTTTAGTTTCAGTACACGCTTTTGCATCGGATCCAACTCGAGGCTTATATATTTTGGCATATCTAGTTATTGTGATCGGTGGCTCACTGCTACTTTATGCCTATCAGGGAAGTAAAATTAAAAGCCTAGATAACTCCGAGCGTTATTCTCGTGAGTCAATCTTGTTGCTAAATAACGTATTGTTAATGGCATTTTTATCGGTGGTATTTTTAGGCACTATCTTACCGCTTATTCATAAACAAATTGGCTTAGGTACAATCTCGATTGGTGCACCATTTTTCGACCAAATGTTTATGATTTTAATGGTGCCGTTTGCCTTTTTATTGGGTGTAGGCCCATTAGTAAAATGGCGTAGAGATCAAATCTCTGCAATCCGTACTCCTGTACTGATTGCGTTGCTGTTAATGGCTATTTTAGGGTTTGCATTGCCTTATCTTTTTGATAATCGTATTACAGTGAGTGCGGTACTTGGCACAATGATGTCGATATTTATTGTGCTATTAAGTTTATATGAGCTCCATCAACGAGCAACCCATCGTAATAGATTTCTAACTGGCATTTTCAAACTTTCTCGTTCACATTGGGGAATGGTATTGGCACATTTAGGCGTAGCAATGACGGTATTTGGTATCGCCTTTAGCCAAAATTTCAGTATTGAGAAAGATGTGAGAATGAATGTGGGCGACACTGTCCAAATTTTAGACTATAATTTTACCTTCAAGGGCATTCGTGATAGTAATGGGGCAAACTATATCGGTGGTACAGCAGATATTGAAATTACCCGAAATGGTCAATACGAAGCAACACTTCACGCAGAAAAACGTTTCTACAATGTCAGTAAAATGGGAATGACTGAAGCCGCTATTGATTGGGGCTTTACTCGAGATTTATATGCGGCTTTAGGTGAGCGTTTAGAAGATGGCTCTTGGGGGCTACGCTTATACTATAAACCTTTTATCCGCTGGATTTGGCTTGGCGGTCTGTTTATGGCATTAGGCGGATTACTCTGTATGATGGATAGACGTTATCGTTTAAAAGTTAAAACTAATTAGGAGCAGAAAATGACAACAGAAAACAAAGGTTTCTTTCGGAAATTACTCGATAAATATAACCAACTTTGCAAAGATTTGGGCGTTGATGCAGGGGCTTGTCGTGGTTGTGTACCTGTTGTCAAATTTGACCCTGAACCTGAAAAAAAGACCAAGCCTAAAGATGTAAAGGAAGATAAATAGGCAAAAAATATAAAACCATAGCATCGCAATTATTCAACGGTGCTATGGTTTTTTTCTGTACTGTATTACAGTTAAACATTCCCCTCGCCCGCTTGCGGGAGAGGGAAAAATTTGGCGTTCGCTAAGAACGACAAATTAGGGAGAGGGCAAAGGGTGGTAAATTTGTGAAAAAGTAATAAAAAGTTACCGCTTGTTTTCCCTCTCTCTGCTCAAAATTGCTGAACGCATTTTTGAGCTGTCTCTCTCCCGTAAACGGGCGAGAGTATCTTTTTATGTTTTACAAATACTGCATAATGTGCTTTTTCCTACTCTAATTTCATACTCCAGTAGCAGTAAAAAGGATGATTTATCTCAATGGAGAGTAAAGAATAATAGTGAAAATAATTTTATTTGGAGATCTGAAATGACGAACTTAACTTCCTTTCAAACAATGGCAGAGCAAGCATTACACGAATATTGTGAACGCCTTTCTTTACAGCCTAAAGATCTTTCCACAACGATGTGGTATCAATTTATTGCACAAATTAGCCAACAAGCTATTTTGCAAAATTTCCCTAAAAACGCACCGCTTACAAATACCCGCAAGGTTAATTATCTCTCAATGGAATTTTTAATCGGTCGCTTACTGGGTAATAACTTAATGAGCTTGGGCGTTTATCAAGACGCTGAGAGCTTATTAGCCAAATATGGTCAAAATTTGGTGGACGTACTAGAACAAGAACGCGATCCATCATTAGGCAATGGTGGATTAGGGCGTTTAGCCGCTTGTTATTTAGATTCAATGGCGAGTCTTGCTCAACCTGCGGTTGGCTACGGTTTACATTATCAATATGGTTTATTTAAACAGGGTTTTGGTTCAACGGGCGAACAACGAGAAACAGGTGATGGGTGGAATCGAGATTTCTATTTACAACAACATCATCGCCCTGAATTACAGCAAACGGTTGGATTTGCTGGGGACGTTTTACATTGTGGTGATGATCGCTATGAATGGCAGCCTGCGTGGGCTATTTTCGGTGAAGCATTTGATTTACCTGTTGTTGGCTATAAAGGTGTACAACAGCCGTTGCGTTTATGGCAAGGATATAGTGAAACTGCTTTTGATTTAGCCCAATTTAATGATGGAGACTATTTACTGGCAGAAAGTAAAGTGGTCGATGCGTCCAAATTAACTAAAGTTCTCTACCCGAACGATAACCACCAAGAAGGTAAAGAACTTCGTTTAATGCAACAATATTTCCATTGTGCTTGCTCAATCGCTGATATTTTACGAGAACATTTAGCGAAAGGTCGTAGCTTACAACAGCTCCCTGAATTTGAAGTCATTCAACTTAATGATACTCACCCAGCTATTGCGATTCCTGAGTTAATGCGTGTATTACTCGATCAACATCAACTTCATTGGGAAGATGCGTGGGCGATCTGTTCAAAAACCTTTGCTTATACCAACCACACATTATTGCCTGAAGCACTTGAGCAGTGGGATCAGCCTTTATTGGCTAAAATGCTACCACGCCATTTAATTATCATTGATCGTATCAATAACGAGCTTTATCAACAGGTTAAAGCCGAATTTAGCGAAGATGAATTTAGCCAAGCGTGGCAAGAAACCGCCGTTTTAATGAATAATAAAGTCAGAATGGCAAATTTATGTGTTGTTGGCTCTTTTGCTGTAAATGGTGTAGCACAAATTCACTCAGATTTGGTAGTAAGCGATCTTTTCCCTGCCTATGCTCGTTTATTTAAAGGGCGTTTTCATAATGTAACAAATGGTATTACCCCTCGCCGTTGGATTCGTCAATCTAATCCTGCGTTAAGTCAGTTATTAGATCAACATATTCAAGGGGATTGGACAAAAGATCTTGAATTACTACGCCAAATTGAGCCACTTGCAAAAGATCCGCAATTCCAGACCGCTTATCGCCAAATTAAGCAACAAAATAAACAGGTGCTGGCTCAAGTTATTCAAGAAACTATCGGCTTAAAAGTGAATGAAAATGCGATATTTGATGTTCAAATTAAACGTTTCCACGAATATAAACGTCAGCATTTAAACTTACTCAATATTATTGCGACTTATCAAGAGTTAAAGGCAAATCCTACTCAGGAATGTGTACCGAGAGTCTTTATTTTTGCAGGAAAAGCTGCACCTGGCTATTTTATGGCAAAACAGATTATCCAAGCGATAAACGGTGTTGCTAAAGTTGTCAATAGTGATCCTGATATGCAGGGTAAACTACAAGTTGCTTTCTTACCTGATTACCGAGTGAGCTTGGCAGAAAAAATTATCCCAGCCGCAGATGTTTCCGAGCAAATTTCCCTTGCAGGTAAAGAAGCATCGGGGACAGGAAATATGAAATTGGCGCTAAACGGTGCAATTACGTTGGGGACGTTAGACGGTGCTAATGTAGAAATTGCAGAATACGCAGGGGAAGAAAATGTGGTTATTTTCGGTCATACCGTTGATTCTATTCGCCAATTACGCACAGAAGGATATGTCTCTAAACGTTATTACGAGCAAGATGAAACCTTGCGTAAAGCGATTGATGCACTTGCAGATGGTACTTTCTCTGATGGCGAAACAGAGCGTTTTGAAGCCTTAGTGAACGATATGCTTCATCACGATTATTTCTGCGTATTAGCTGATTTTGCAAGCTATCGTCAAGCTCAACAAGAAATTGCAAAACGTTACCAAAATCAGACCGCTTGGGTAGAAGCAACTATTCTAAATACCGCTCGTTTAGGCACGTTCAGTTCTGATCGTTCAATTCGTGATTATCAAACACGCATTTGGCACAAAGACTAATCTTTGCAAAAAATAATAGGGCGTTTTAAACGCCCTATTCTCAATATTAAGTAATGATAAACTAGCTATGTTTTTTTAGAAGCGTATAAAGCTCATCTTTAATATGTAGTTTTTCTTTCTTAAGCACTTCAATTTCTGTATGCGTTGCTAGCTCAATGTTAGCTTCCATATTTTTAATCTTCTGATCTAATTCATTATGTTTATCAAAAAGGCGAGCAAAGTGAGCGTCTTCAGTTTTTAGTTTGGTGATTAAATCACGGAATTCTGGGAACATAATAGACTCCTTGATGAATGAATGTGTCTTTAGGATAGTAGCACTTTCCTATTTTTATTCAGTAATTTAATCTTAAAAATTTGAAGTAGATCACAAAATATTCTTATGCGTTTTCTGCATATTTAACGTTATAATAGACAAAATTTTTATAGGTAAAAGAAAGACAATCAAATGCGTAGTATCAACTTTTGTGTAAGTTTTTTTGTGTTACTTTCCGCCACCGCATCGGCACAGTGGATCAAAATTAAAGATGCAGATTATGTGTGGGGACCTTTTAAAATATATAACATCTCATTGTTTTCGGAAACAGGGCAGTATGCGTCGAAGACTCGCCCTATTATGCTGACTTTAAAATATAATAAGCCCGTTGATGGGCGTGATTTTGCCATTTCCCTTGCTCGTTCTTGGTCAAATTTAGGTATTACGTTACCTAATCAAGATAATGTAGTTGATCGCTTACGTAAAATATTTCCAGATATTAAAGTGGGTGATACATTAAGCTATATTGCGTTAGAAAATAAAGGCTATTTTATTTTAAATGACACAGTCATTGCAGAAGAGTTTAACCAAGATTTTAATAATGCAGTAGTGGCAGTGTGGCTAGATCCACGAGTAGAAATTGGGAAAATGTTATTATCACAAAACGTAAAACAGACAGATACAAATAAAAATGAAGTTCTTAATCCAGTATCACCAATTCCCGATGTACTATTAGAACAAGAGCAACAAAGCCAAATAGTTGCTGGGTCAAATGATGCACCGAAAGACAATCAAGATGGAACTACTGATAAGAAAGATGATATTAAGGATAACTCAGCACAAACTACCTCTCAAGTTGAGAATGCTACAACTGAAGTACAAAATATAGATGAAAAAAAGGAAAATTCTGAGCCAGCACCCACTACTGATACTATTGCAGTATTAGAAAACAAAGCTGAAGATTTCGAGAAATTAGATAATAAATCTCAAGAGCAAAACTCATCGAAATCTGAAGAACGAGGTGTAGAAGAACAAGAGAGGAACAAGCAGAAGGAACCAGAAGTAGACAAAAAATCAGAGTCTGAACTTCAGCTAAAAGATGATGAAATCTATATTTCGCCACCAATGGACTCAAGCCCAATTCAAAAAAATATGCTCACTAAACTGCATTGTTAATGTGGGTGTTATACTAAAAATGCCGACAAATTACTGTCGGCATTTCAGATTATTGACAAAGTCTTTTTTCATTCGGACGCCAGCGTGGCGTCCCTACAAGGAAAGTTATAACTAATTGAAAAATAACAGATTTTATTTTGTTATGTAGGGACGCCACGCTGGCGTCCGTTAATTGGATACAACAAATTAGAGTTTGTCATCAATCTGCAGTTTTAT
>NZ_LEKM01000183.1 GCF_009761375.1 Ursidibacter arcticus
GGAGATTTGGCAGAATATACAATGAAGTAAGGAAGATAAGAAGCTATCAAATTACTTTGTCAATAATCTGACCATAGGTAAACCCTACGGTATTCACAATCCTATCTACCCTATTTTCACTATTTCCCGATCAATTCTTCTCTTACAATCGCAGCCCCTTGGCTCAAGGCATTGAGTTTTGCACGAGCGATATGGCGTGGCATAGGTGCCATTCCGCAGTTGGTGCTTGGATAGAGTTTGTCTGCATCAACAAATTGCAACGCTTTACGCAGTGTATCTGCGACTTGTTCTGGCGTTTCGACTACGTTGGTGGCAACATCAATCGCCCCGACCATCACGATTTTGCCACGAACTAATTCAAGCAAGTCCATCGGCACTTTTGAATTTTGGCATTCAAGCGAGATGATGTCGATTTTAGATTGTTGCAGTTTCGGGAAACTCTCTTCGTATTGACGCCATTCGCCGCCGAGCGTTTGTTTCCAGTCGGTGTTAGCTTTGATACCATAACCGTAGCAGATATGTACTGCCGTTTGGCATTTCAAACCTTCCGCCGCACGCTCCAGTGCTGCCACACCCCAGTCGTTGAGTTCATCAAAAAAGACATTAAATGCAGGTTCGTCAAATTGAATAATATCCACGCCTGCCGCTTCTAACTCTTTCGCCTCTTCATTGAGAATTTTGGCAAATTCCCACGCTAATTTTTCACGACTTTTGTAGTGACCGTCATACAGTGTGTCGATCATTGTCATTGGGCCAGGTAACGCCCATTTGATCGGCTTATCGGTGTGCTGACGTAAGAATTTCGCATCTTCCACAAACACAGATTTTGGACGGCGAACCGTTCCAACCACACTGGGTACACTCGCATCATAGCGATTGCGGATCCGCACAATTTCACGCTTGGTAAAATCTACGCCTTCTAAGTGTTCAATAAATGTTGTCACAAAGTGCTGACGAGTTTGCTCACCATCGCTAACAATATCAATCCCTGCTGCATTTTGCTCCGCAAGGGAGATCAACAACGCATCACGTTTGGCTTGTAACAGCTCATCGCCATTAAATTTCCACTCAGACCACAGTTTTTCAGGTTCAGCAAGCCAAAACGGTTTCGGCAAACTGCCTGCGGTGGAAGTGGGTAAAAGAATTTTGCTCATAATTTATGTTGTCCTTTATTCATTATTTTTCATTTAACCAAGCATCTAATACCGCTTTATAAGGTTTGATAAAATGCTCTTCGGCATATTTTCCTTGTTGAACGGCAAGTTGAGCACGTTCGATACGGTCATATTCAACTTTAGTTAGAGAATAATCTTTGCTCGTCAGGCTCGGCTTATAGACCTGCCCTGCCACTGAATTCGCGTTATATATTTCTGGGCGGTAGATTTTTTGGAACGCTTCCATTGTTGCAATCGTGCTGATTAGCTCAAGGTTGGTATAGTCGTTCAACAAATCTGCCGTTTCATCAAAATAGAACGCGTAAGGTGCAACTGATTTCGGTGGCATAAAGTAACGCACTTTTAAACCCATTTTCGCAAAGTAGGCATCGGTTAATGAGTAGTCGTTTTGTTCATATTCTACACCTAAAATCGGATGAACATTGGTTGTTTTGTGGTAAGTACGGGTAGTTGCCACGCTCAAACAGATCACAGGTAGCTTTTTAAATTGTGCAGTATATTCAGGAGAAGCTAGCAAATGTTTGAACAATTTACCGTGCAGATCTCCGTAGCCTTCTGGTACGGTAAATTCAGGCTTATCTTTGTTGTGATCGAGCAGTAACACGCTAAAATCGTAGTCACGCACGAAAGAAGAAAAACTGTTACCTACTATACCATCAATAGTTTTACCCGTTTTTTTGTCAATTACAGATGTTTTAAGACATTCTAATGCAGGGAAAAACTCACCTTTACCTTCTACATCAAGATCGATAGAAACAATATCCAAATTGACAGAGTAACGATCTGAAGTCGGATTATCCCAATTCGCCAAATCGTTAAAACGTTTATCAATCATTGAAATTGCGTTTTGCAGGTTTTCTTTACGGTTCTCGCCACGAGCAAGGTTAGCAAAGTTGGTGGTTAAGCGAGTACTGTTCGCAGGCTCGTAATTTTCATCAAATCTTTCAGTATGCACACGGCATTGGAATTGGGTTGTCATTCTGTTTTTTCCTACTTATTTTTTAAAATTGGTAAATTAAATCACAATTTTTTGGTGAATCAAAATGATAAATTTTAGTATTTATTATGAAAATTATTCAAGTTGAATAACAGGAACAATATAACTTACGTTGGGAAATCAAAGATTATGCAAAGATATAACTCCGCCTTCCACTCTTTTTTTGTATAATGCCAACATTCCGCCGCATACAAGCGGTTAAATTGAACTAATATTTTGCAAATAGAGAAAAGATTATGTTTGAGAACCTATCCGACAGACTGTCCAAAACCTTGAAAAACATTACGGGCAAAGGGCGTTTAACTGAAGACAATATTAAAGATACCTTGCGTGAAGTGCGTATGGCATTGTTAGAAGCTGATGTAGCTTTGCCTGTTGTGCGTGAGTTTATCAATAAAGTTAAAGAACGTGCTATTGGCGAAGAAGTGAATAAGAGCTTAACGCCAGGGCAAGAGTTTCTGAAAATCGTGCAAGCTGAGCTTGAAAAAGCGATGGGCGAAGCAAATGAAGAGCTGAATTTAGCTACACAGCCACCAGCAGTTATCTTAATGGCGGGTTTACAAGGGGCTGGTAAAACCACCTCTGTGGGTAAATTAGCGAAATTCCTAAAGGAACGCCACAAGAAGAAAGTGCTTGTAGTGTCTGCGGACGTTTATCGCCCTGCGGCGATCAAACAGCTCCAAACATTAGCTGAAGCCTTAAAAGTTGAGTTTTTCCCAAGTGAAACCAACCAAAAGCCTACTGAAATTGCTGAAAATGCCTTAAAACACGCTAAACTTAATTTCTTTGATGTGCTAATTGTCGATACCGCTGGTCGTTTACACGTTGATAGCGAAATGATGAGTGAAATTCAGCAAGTTCACGCAGTATTAAACCCGATTGAAACACTCTTTACGGTTGATGCAATGACAGGGCAAGATGCAGCTAATACCGCAAAAGCCTTTAACGAAGCACTACCATTAACAGGGGTTATCTTAACCAAAGTAGATGGTGATGCTCGTGGCGGTGCGGCACTTTCTATTCGTCAAATTACAGGTAAGCCGATTAAATTCCTAGGGGTAGGCGAAAAAACAGATGCTTTAGAACCATTCCACCCTGATCGTGTTGCATCGCGTATTCTCGGAATGGGTGATGTGCTTTCATTGATTGAAGATTTACAACGTTCTGTCGATCAAGAAAAAGCTGAGAAAATGGCAGCTAAATTTAAAAAAGGCGATGACTTCACCCTTGATGATTTCCGCGATCAACTTGTTGAAATGAAAAAAATGGGTGGAATGATGTCAATGCTTGAGAAATTACCTGGGGCGAAAAATCTACCTGATCACGTTAAAAATCAGGTTGATGATAAGATGTTTATTAAAATGGAAGCTATCATCAATTCAATGACGCTTAAAGAGCGTGCTAACCCAGATATTATCAAAGGCTCTCGTCGCCGTAGAATTGCGTTAGGTTCAGGCACTCAAGTTCAAGATGTAAATAAATTGCTCAAACAATTTGATGAAATGCAACGTATGATGAAAAAAATGCGTAAAGGCGGAATGGCTAAAATGATGCGTGGAATGAAAGGAATGATGGGTGGTGGTCTAGGCGGACTTGGTGGCTTAGGCGGAATGTTTGGTAAAAAGTAGTACTAGTAATACATTCTTGTGTTCCAAGATTATTAACAAATGTACTATAGGGAGGTGTGTTTACCTCCCTAAATTTCATTATAAATTAGCTAATATCCCACAGCAATGCTTGAATTTCTTACCTGAACCACAGATACAAGGTTGTTTCTGTGTGGGTAATGGAACGGTGGGATCGACAAAAAAACAGCGATTATTGATCTTCACAAAGAGAGAAAGCTCGTGATGAGCTTCTATACCTGATTCAGTTTGGAATAAGGCTCTAAATTCTACGGTGCTATGCTGTTTTGAAATAGCAGGCTTATGTTCCAAAATTTCTAATCCTGCCCAACGAGTTGATTTACCCCATTGTTCCATCGCTTGTCTATCAAGTAGAGCTTGTTGGCTTGGCACTGTGGTTGCCACAATATAATCAATGTTTACTTGAGTATAAGCAGAATAACGTGAACGCATTAGCTGTTCTGCTGTACTAGGATATTGTTGTGTAAGATGAAATGGCTGACAACATTCCTGATAGGTTTTTCCAGATTGGCAAGGGCATAATTGTGTCATAACTTGTAAAAAATCGGCGGTAACTGACCGCTTGTTAGGGTTGAATGCTTATATGAATTTGAAATAAAAAACCTGTGCTCAAGAACACAGGTTTTTCAACTAAATAGAATTATTTTTTCACACGAGTGTGTAAACCTTTCTTCTCTAAGTTACGATAAATCAACCACTGTTGTGCAATCGTAATTAGGTTAGATGTTAGCCAGTAAAGTACTAAGCCTGACGGGAACCATAAGAAGAATACCGTAAAGAGTACAGGCATAAAGTTCATTACTTTCTGTTGTACTGGATCTGCAACTGGTGTTGGCGACATTTTTTGTAATAAGAACATAGAGCCACCCATTAGTAATGGCAGAATGTAATATGGGTCTTGTGCCGATAAGTCTTGAATCCAGCCAAAGAATGGAGCGTGGCGAAGTTCTACTGCTTCCATAAATGTCCAATAAAGTGCGATGAAAATTGGCATTTGTAACAGAATTGGTAAACAACCACCCATTGGGTTTACTTTCTCTTCTTTATACAATTTCATCATTTCTTGGCTCATACGTTGGCGGTCATCACCGAAACGCTCACGCATTTCTTGAATGCGTGGTTGTAACATACGCATTTTTGCCATTGAGGTATATTGAGCTTTGGTGAGTGGGTACAGAATTGTTTTTACTACAATTGTTACCCCAATAATTGCAATACCCCAGTTAGTTACAAGGCTTTGGATAAAGGTTAAAAGCATAAATAGTGGTTTTGCAATAAACCAAGCCCAACCATAATCTACGGTTAAATCGAAGTTATTTGCTGCTACAGCCATTGCATCTTGGTCTTTCGGGCCAGTCCATAAATTGCTCTTAATGGTTGCTTCGCTATTTGGAGCAACTTGAGTAATAGGGCCACGATAACCGATAGTACCTACACCATTTGCTGTGCGAGTGTAAAGGTTATTCTCGGCATCTTGATTTGGGATCCAAGCAGACACAAAGTAATGTTGCAAAATTGCAGCCCAACCAGCTTTGGTATCAATAGATAGGTTTGCTTTTGCCATCTCATCAAAACTATATTTTTTATAGTTTACTTCTGAAGATGAATAAGCACCGCCAGTATAAGTTGGCATTGCGAAGTTACCTGAGCTTTCAATTAAAGTATGTTTAATTTGCCCGTAAGGTTGAACTTCCACAGTTTCAGCACTGTTATTTTTAATAGTGTAATTTACCGCAATATCATAACTACCACGTTTTAATGTGAAGGTTTTGGTATAAGTTACACCATCTTTTTCTAATACTAACGGAACAGTAAGTTCATTTTGATCATCGGCTAGACGGAAATTATCCGCTGTTACTTGATACTGAGCACGGCCAGAATTGGTATCAATACCGTTTTTACCGACTAAACCACTTTGGGCGATATACTGGATTTTTCCGTTGTCTTGTAATAATTCAAATGGGTTTTGAGAATTAAGTTCCGCATTGAATTTTAATAGATCCGAATCAACAACATCACCACCTAATGTATCAACGGTTAAACGTAATACATCACTCTCAATCGTGATTGTTTTGCCTTTAGTTGATTGTTCAGTAATAGGTGAACTTGCATTAGACGATGCAGGTACATCACTCGATTGGGCAACTTGTTGTTGGGCTTGTGCCTGTTTTTGTGCTTGGATTTCAGGATCATAGTCCTGCTGCCATTGCGTAAAAATCAAGAACGACACAAGAAGTAAGCCCATAATCAGTAAACTACGGTTTGAGTTCATTTTAAGCTCTCTGTGGTTAAAGGGAAATCCCTAGGTTAAAAAAGAGCTATTTTAATATAGGTTGTTAAACGATCCAACCAACTTTTGAACAACAAGCGGTCTTTTCTGATAAGTTTTTTACGAATTTGATCAAACAAAGAGATAAAAATCGATAGTTGATTATTTTTAGAGCAAATCAGTTTTTCTTATTCCGTTCCGTTATTTTTTTGCAAAAAGTTTGATGTATTTCAAAAAAAGCAGAAGGTAAATCCTAGTAAATTTCTCTGTTTTTAAGTAATCTTCATTTTGTATTAATAGATTTATCTTATTGTTCTAATAAGAAAAGTTATCATTTTGATTTTAATTGTGGGAGGCTCTCGTGAAACGAGTAAGCAATGTTTTAAAGCGTGGTTTCGCTATGGCGACAATCGCAATGTTGGGGTGTTTACAATCTGCTTGGGCAGGTGAAGCAAAAGAATTTGAAGGCCCAAAACCAGATTTAAAAATTGAATCTGCAAATCATAAATTTGCAGAACAATTTCCATTGCAATACCAATCTTGGGCGGCAACAGCCGAATCAGAGCAGATTGTCTCTGCGTTAGAAGAAGATCCTCGCTTAGTTATTTTATGGAGCGGTTATGCTTTCTCAAAAGAGTATAACAAACCTCGTGGTCACTTCTATGCTATTACCGATGTGCGTAATATTTTGCGTACAGGGGCTCCAAAAGATGAAAATAGTGGCCCGCAGCCAATGGCGTGTTGGACCTGTAAAGGCCCTGATGTAGCACGTTTAATCGCTGAAAAAGGTGAGCTAGGCTACTTTGATGCTAAATGGTCAAAATATGGTGCAGAAATGGTAAATGCTATCGGTTGTGCTGACTGCCACGATACAACCTCCCAAGAATTCAAAGATGGTAAGCCTGCACTAAGAATTGCTAGACCACACGTTATGCGAGCTTTAGAAGCCATTGGTTGGAAATTCGATACCTTAGAAAAACACGGTAAAAGAGCTGCTGTATGTGCAAACTGCCACGTAGAATACTACTTTGCGGGTAAAGAAAAAGCAGTAACATTCCCTTGGGATAAAGGTGTTGATGTTGATAGTATCGAAAAATACTATGATGAAATTAAATTTACCGATTGGGTACATAGTTTATCTAAAGCACCAATGCTAAAAGCACAACACCCAGATTTTGAAACTTGGTCACTTGGTACACACGGTAAAAATGGCGTAACTTGTATTGATTGCCATATGCCGAAAGTAGAAAGTAAAGATGGTAAAGTTTATACCGATCACAAAATTGGTAATCCGTTCGATAATTTTGAGCACACCTGTAAAACTTGCCACGAGCAAAGTAAAGAAAGTTTACAAACTCGTGTGAAAGAGCATAAAAAACAGATTAAAGATGTGATGATCCGTTTAGAAGATCAGTTGGTAAAAGCTCACTTTGAGGCGAAAGCAGCTTGGGAAGCAGGAGCAGCTGAAGAAGAGATGAAAGATGCATTGCAAGCAATTCGCCACGCACAATGGCGTTGGGATTATTCAGCAGCAGGGCACGGTGGTCATATTCACGCTCCAGATGTTATTTTACACGTTATTGGTACAGGGCTAGATCGTGCAACCGAAGCTCGTACTCAATTAGCGGTAGTTTTAACTAAACACGGGGTGCAAACACCAATCCAATTCCCAGATATTTCAACCAAAGAGAAAGCTCAAAAAGTTATTGGTTTGGATATGGATAAAGAACAAGCGGCTAAAGATGAGTTTTTACGCACTGTTGTTCCTCAATGGTTAGATGAAGCAAAACAGAAAGGTTTATTACCTGCTGATGCAAAACAATAATCGGCTAAGTGAGGTGCATTATGAAACATTTTTTATCAAAAGTAGGGCGAATGCTTGCCCTACAAGCGGTAACATTAGTCGGTTTTTTTGCAATTTCATCAACGGCTATGGCGGAAATGCCAGCACCACCCAAGCCATTGTGGGAGCAGGATATAGATGATGCGACCATTGCAAAAGATGCGCGTCGTGATCCTAATACTTACTGTGTTAATTGCCACGGACATTTGTCAAATTTTAAACATCACGGTAAACATTTTCAGCACGGAACAGTTAGCCCAAATACAGGTAAGCCTTTAACTTGCGTAAGTTGTCACGGTAATATCTCTGAAAATCACCGTAAAGGCGTGAAAGACGTGATGCGTTTCAATGCCTTTGGTAAAGCTAAAAATAAAGACCTTGAGCGTTCTCCACAAGAACAAAACCAAGTCTGTTTTGCTTGCCATAACCCAGATAAATTGCGTGAAGTCTTTTGGGCGCACGATACCCACGCAAATAAAATGGCGTGTGTAAACTGTCATAAACTTCACCCAGAGCAAGAACCAATGAAAGCGACTGAACCAAAACAACGTGTGAAACTTTGCGTTGATTGCCACAGTCGTATTCACGAAAAAAAATCAAAATCGCTAGAGCCAGCTAAGGAAATCAAATGAGTTGTTCCCGTCGAGATTTTGTCTCAGGTGCGGGAGCCTTAATTGCTGTTGCAGGTACAACAGGGCTTGCAACAAGCACCATCACTCTTGCTACTGAGAAAGAAAAGAAAACCATTCGTTATGCAATGGTACACGATGAGCAATCTTGTATTGGTTGTACAGCCTGTATGGATGCTTGTCGTGAAACAAATAATGTGCCAGAAGGTGTATCTCGTTTAGAAATTATTCGCAGTGAACCTTATGGCGAATTTCCTAATGTGAAGTATGAATTTTTCCGTCAATCTTGCCAGCACTGTACAAATGCACCTTGTGTAAGTGTTTGTCCAACAGGGGCATCATTTATTGATAAAAGTACAGGGATTGTGGATGTGAATGGCGATCTCTGTGTTGGCTGTTCGTACTGCATTGCTGTTTGCCCTTATCGTGTGCGTTTTATTCACCCAGAGAAGAAAACCGCCGATAAATGTAATTTCTGTCGAGACACTAATCTCGCACAAGGAAAGCAACCCGCTTGTGTAGAAAGTTGTCCAACGAAAGCATTAACTTTTGGTGATTTAAATGATCCAAATAGTGATGTGGCAAAAATGATCAAACAGAAACCTGTTTATCGCACCAAAGTAGAATTAGGCACACAGCCTAATCTTTACCATATCCCATTTGAACACGGAGAGCCAAGACGATGAACAACTATGTTGCATTTCAAACGCCTAATCTCGTATGGGATTCTACCATTGCGATTTATCTCTTTTTATTAGGGATTTCAGCAGGAAGCACATTGCTTGCCGTATTATACAAGCGTAGCCATAAACTGACTAATCCAAGCGAGAGTTGGATCATTCGTAGTACGGCAATAATGGCTCCAGGGGCAACAATCATTGGTTTAACATTATTGATTTTCCATCTTGCTCGTCCTTGGACATTTTGGTATTTAATGTTTAATTACCAATTTGACTCAGTGATGTCGATGGGCGTAATGTTATTCCAAGTTTTTATGGCAATTTTATTTATTTGGTTAGCGATTATTTTCAAAAACCTAATTGCCAATTTGCTTGAACGTTTTATTCCATCACTCAGATTTGTTGTGAATTTGATTGGGATTGCAGAAAAATTTGTTAATTTAATTGAATTATTCTTACTTTTCCTATCCGTAGCGTTGGGGGCTTATACGGGCTTTTTACTCTCAGCACTGATTAGTTACCCAATGCTAAACAACCCAGTGTTACCAATTTTATTCTTAGCATCGGGTACGTCATCGGGGATCGCAGCACTTTTAATCGCGATCTTAGTGGTCGGTAAAGTATCAACTCATTCCGATGAGGTTCACTTTTTACATAAATTTGAAACACCTACTGTATTGATAGAAATCCTACTACTTTTTGCTTTCTTTGTAGGGCTATATTTTGGTGGCGGACAAAAAACACTAGCAGCAGTCAATGCCCTAACAGGTTTTTGGGGAAGTGTATTTTGGATTGGCGTTGTTTTAGTTGGAATTTTATTTCCGCTTATGGCTAACCAACTTGCAACTCATAGCCTCAAACATCGCAAAGGTTTTATGTTATTGTTAGCAACGGCTGGATTAGTTGGCGTCTTGTGCTTACGTTATTTTATCCTATATGCAGGCCAGCTAACTATTGCTTAAATATTCCGACAAAAGCGGTTAAATTACATTTAATCAGACCTCTGACAAACCCTAATTTGTTGTATTCAATAAACGGAC
>NZ_LEKM01000184.1 GCF_009761375.1 Ursidibacter arcticus
GTCCGAATGAAAAAAGACTTTGTCAATAATCTGGTTAAATTACATTTAATCTTTGCAAATATAACTAGAGCCTTTATCTACTTTGAGATAAAGGCTCTTTTGTTGAGAAAAGAATAAGTTAAGTACAAAGAAAGTAAAAATTAGCCATAACTAATCCTTTACTTAAAGATTATGCTAGGGTAGAATGACGCACCTTTTTTAGTTCTATGCTGCTCACGATTACGACTAAAACAGACTAATCGAAATAGGTTGCAGCTTATTTTAAACATATATTTCCTTGAGGTGATGGCATATGCCAGTAATTAAAGTTCGTGAAAATGAATCATTTGACGTTGCATTACGTCGTTTCAAACGCTCTTGCGAAAAAGCAGGTATTTTAGCAGAAGTTCGTGCTCGTGAATTCTACGAAAAACCAGCTGCAGTGCGTAAACGTGAAAAATCTTCTTTAGCAAAACGTCACGCTAAACGTAATGCTCGTGAGAATGCTCGTAATACACGTTTATATTAATTAACGTTTTGACGTTATTCAAGAAACCGTGAAACCAGTTGGAATCACGGTTTCGGCATTTATAAAGATCCTATTTTATAAGCATTTATATTTTGCAAAATTTTTATAAAATCTGACCGCTTATTATTCTCTCGCAAGGATATTCAATGAAAGGCACAATTCCACGTTCATTTATTGATGATCTTATTGCTCGAACCGATATTGTTGAGCTTATCAACAGTCGTGTTAAATTGAAAAAGGCTGGGCGTGATTATCAAGCCTGTTGTCCATTTCATCACGAAAAATCCCCATCATTTACCGTTAGTCAATCAAAACAGTTTTATCACTGCTTTGGCTGTGGAGCTCACGGTAATGTGATCGGCTTTTTAATGGAATATGACAAACTTGAATTTCCTGAAGCGATAGAAGAACTTGCTGCATTACATGGGTTAGAAGTTCCGCGTGAAAATGTCTTAAATCGAGATGGAAAGCCACAAGCGAGTTTACAAACTAGACGTAATCTATACGAATTACTCAATGCGGTCGCCCAATTTTACCAACAACAGCTAAACCAAGACCAAGCCAGTCAAGCATATTTGGACTATCGCGGGTTATCTAGCGAAATTATTCAACGTTTTGAAATTGGATTTGCACCTAATGCAATGGATTCTGTCTTGCGTAAATTTGGGACAAATCAAGATGAAGTCCAGAAATTATTAGATACAGGAATGCTCTCTAAAAATGATCGTGGAAATGTTTACGACCGTTTTCGTAACCGAGTAATATTCCCGATTAGAGATAGACGTGGGCGAGTAATTGCATTTGGTGGGCGAGTGATGGGCGATGAAAAGCCAAAATATCTAAACTCTCCTGAATCTGCAACTTACCACAAGGGTAACGAACTCTACGGTTTATACCAAGCCTTGCAACATAATGAGAACCCCGATTTTCTATTTGTGGTAGAAGGCTATATGGATGTTGTTGCACTTGCTCAATATGGAATCAATAATGCGGTAGCTTCTTTGGGTACAGCGACTACGGGGGAGCAAATTCAACAGATGTTCCGTTGTACAGAGCAAGTGATTTGTTGCTACGATGGTGATAGAGCTGGTCGAGATGCGGCATGGCGAGCATTAGAAAATGCCCTACCTTATTTGCACGATGGTCGCCAGTTAAAATTTATTTTCTTACCTGATGGGGAGGATCCCGATACTTTTGTTCGTCAGCAAGGAAAAGAAGGGTTTGAAACCTATTTACAACAAGCACAAACATTAAGCGATTTTCTATTTGACTCGCTATTAGCAGAAGTGGATCTGTCAAGTAAAGAAGGTAAATCTAAACTTGCATCACTCGCTATCCCACTGATTAAGCGTATTCCTGGGCAAATGTTACAAGTCTATTTGCGTAATATGTTAGGGCAAAAATTAGGAATTTTAGATCCTGCTCAAATTGAGGCTTTACTGCCACAACAAATAAACAGCACGATGGTTAGCCCTAAAATGCCTAAAATTGAACGAACACCGATGCGTTTGTTAATTGGTTTATTATTACAAAACCCGTACCTAGTGAGCTTTGTTACCGAAGAAATTATTTTATTAGAGCAACTAAATGAAAAAGGAACTGCACTCTTTTTAGAGTTAGTGAATATTTGCCGGCAGCATACAGGAATGACAATGGGCGGATTACTTGAACATTTACGAGAAAGTGAACATTATCGCCCTCTTGAAATGCTAGCAAATTGGGATCATTTAGTTGCCCCTGATAATATTGAAGAAACGTTCAAAGAAACCTTACGATTTTTTTATAAAAAATTCGTGAACCAAGAAATTGAACGATTACAGGCTAAAGATCGTCAGTTTTCTTTAACATTAGAAGAAAAGCAGGCTCTGATTACTTTACTGTCTATGAAAAATTAAGCGGTTACTTACAGGGAATTTTTTACAAATCTACATATCAAGGGCAAAGAGTGGTATAATCCATCACTATTTTGTCCTCGTAAAACGCAAAAACGGATACAACTATGGAACAACAGTCTCAATTAGAAGAACAACAATCTCAGTTAGAACTGCTTATCGCTCAAGGGCGTGAGCAAGGCTATTTAACGTTATCAGAAGTTCACGACCATCTTCCTGAAGAGCTTGTCGATGCCGATCAAATCGAAGACATTATCCAAATGATCAACGATATGGGGATCAAGGTACTAGAAAGAGCCCCTGATGCCGATGATTTAATGTTAGCAGGTGCTATGCCAGATGAAGATGTCGTAGAAGAAGCCACAAAAGTGCTTTCTACTGTGGAGTCAGAATTAGGACGCACAACCGATCCTGTGCGTATGTATATGCGTGAAATGGGAACAGTTGAACTGCTAACTCGTGAAGGTGAGATTGATATTGCTAAACGTATTGAAGACGGTATCAATGCCGTTCAATGTGCAGTTGCAGAATATCCAGAAGCATTAAGCGAATTTATCGGACGTTATGTAGAAGTTGAAGCTGGCACAATGCGTCTATCTGATTTGGTTACCGCTTTTGTAGATCCAAATGCAGAAGAAAGTGTTGTTTTAGAAGAGATTGATGTCGATTTAGATGACGAAGAAAATTCAGAAACTGTTGCCGATGTTGATGATGAAAATGAAGAAGATGAAAGCGATGGTGGTTCTGATTCTGGTGATGATAATAGTATCGACCCTGAATTAGCACGCGAAAAATTCAATGCACTGCGTGAGCAACACGAAAAAGCATTACAAGCAATCCAAAAATATGGACGTTCAAGTAAACGCTCACGAGATCAAATTCAAGCCTTATCTGATATTTTCAGAGAATTCCGTTTAGTGCCAAAACAGTTCGACTTATTAGTTGAATTTATGCAAAAAATGATGAAACAAGTGCGTGCGGAAGAACGACAAATTCAACGTTATGCCGTTGAATATGCTCAAATGAAGAAAGCCGATTTCTTAAAAGCATTCCAAGGCAATGAAACATCAGATGAATGGATTGAAAAAGCAATCAATGCGAAAAAAGGTGCAGTGCCAAAACTTGCCGATTATGCAGAACAGATCCGCATTAACATTGTTAATCTACAAAAATTAGAAGAACGTTCAGGGCTAACGATTACTCAAATTCGTGAAATTGGCGGTCGTATTTCTGAAGGCGAATTAAAAGCTCGTAAAGCGAAAAAAGAGATGGTTGAAGCAAACTTACGTTTGGTTATTTCTATTGCCAAGAAATACACCAACCGTGGTTTACAGTTCCTTGACTTAATCCAAGAAGGGAATATCGGCTTAATGAAAGCGGTCGATAAATTTGAATATCGCCGTGGTTATAAATTCTCAACTTATGCAACGTGGTGGATTCGTCAAGCAATTACACGCTCGATTGCAGACCAAGCTCGTACAATCCGTATTCCAGTGCATATGATCGAAACAATCAATAAACTGAACCGAATTTCTCGTCAATGTTTACAAGAAATGGGGCGTGAAGCAACGCCAGAAGAACTTGCAGAAAAAATGGGAATGCCTGAAGATAAGATTCGTAAGGTATTAAAAATTGCTAAAGAGCCGATCTCAATGGAAACACCAGTCGGTGATGATGATGATTCACATTTAGGTGATTTTATTGAAGATAGCACGTTAGAATTACCATTAGATTCCGCAACAGCAGAAAGTTTGCGTATTGCAACTAATGAAGTGCTAGAAGGTCTAACACCGCGTGAGGCGAAAGTTCTGCGTATGCGTTTTGGTATTGATATGAATACCGACCATACTCTTGAAGAAGTGGGTAAACAGTTTGATGTAACTCGTGAGCGTATTCGTCAGATTGAAGCGAAAGCATTACGCAAACTGAGACACCCAAGCCGTTCAGAAACATTACGCAGTTTCTTAGACGATTAATTATTTTCCCTTGCCCTATTGGCAAGGGATTTTTTTATCTTTTGTAAAATAATTTCGGAAAGCAACCGCTTATATTTCATTAAGGAGAACATTATGAAAAAGTCATTAATCGCTATGCTTATTTCTTCGGTGTTAATACTAACCGCCTGTGAAGATACGAATCTTCCTCAAAAAGTATTTGAAGCAGAGAAAAAAATTGTTCAGCTAGAAACAGACTTCAAAAAATCACAAACCGATTTAACTGCGACAACAGAGGAACTAAATAAACTTAAAAGTGAATATGAAACACTGAAAGGTGAATATTTTACGGCTAAAACTGAATTAGATAAAAAATTAGATGGGTTTCCTGCATTACAAGTAGAAATTAACTCGATCTTTAATAAATCTGAAAGCGTTAAGCACCCGAAAGATCCAGCAGATGAATTCTATCGTGAAGAAACGGGCGTCAGTGTTTTTGCATCTTTGCCTACAACAAAAGTTGATTGGTTAGAGCAGCTCCTTTTAAAAGAAGCGTTTAAATATGTACAGGCAGAAAATGAAACTGTACCCACAGAGCTTACGCAAGAAATCATTAAAGAGCGTTTAGAAAAAAATTACAATGAATTAGTTGCAGAAGCGAAAGCGGATAGACCGATTGGCTTAAGTTATAGCCTTGAAAGTAGTTATCTTGGGCAACGTAACCATATTGCTACATTTACAATGGTTCAACATACTTATATGGGCGGAGCTCACGGAATGTATTTTACTCGTTACATCAATGTGGATGCTAACAAAAAAGCGGTTATTCAAGTAGATGACCTGATCTCACCGAAAAATCAGGCTCAAGTTAAAGAGCTGTTATGGCAAAACTATCGTAATGATCGCTTGAATGAGCAAGGACAATATGATGGTTATGCTAAAAAAGAAGATATTGAGATTTCAGAAAACTTCTATTTTGCACCAGAAGGGATCTATTTTGTATATGCACCTTACCATTTAGGACCTTTTGCGGAAGGCGAAGTCGAGATCTTGCTAGATTGGTATTCTGCGAATAAACTGATCAACAGCTCTTACCAACGCACAGAAAAAGATGGCTATGGTTTGAACCCAAACGAAATGTAATTAGGCTATAAGTATTACAAGCGGTTGGATTTGCAAAGAAATTTACAAATCCAACCGCTTACTTTTTATATTTAATGATTTGCGAGATGTGATAAATAAACATCAAAACGATGATTCTTCGTTTCTTGGCTAAAGTCAGGTTTTTGCTCAGCAATGAAAGGAGCATAGTCTGGTCGTTTAACCACAACACGTTTACGAGCTAATTGTTTCGCTGGAGAGAAAAAATCATCGGAGTCTAAGTCTGCCCCCACTAAATGTTGGAAAACCCGCATCTCTTTTTTAACTAATGCACTTTTTTGTTTGTGAGGATACATTGGGTCAAGATAAACTACATCAGCATAATCCTGGTTAGGATTTAGCTCACAAATAGAGCGAGCAGTAGAAAGTTTCATTCGTTGCTGCATAAATTGTCCTATCTCAGCATCAAGGTAAGCTCGCTCTAATCCATCTTCAAGTAAAGCACACACAATCGGGTTACGCTCCACTAAAGTTACTTGGCAACCAACACAGGCTAACACAAAGGCATCTCGCCCTAGCCCTGCAGTTGCATCAATGACTGTTGGTAGATAATCGCCTTTAATACCAACGGCTTTAGCAACGGCTTCACCACGCCCGCCCCCAAATTTTCGGCGGTGTGCGAGAGTGCCATCAACAAAATTGACTGCAATCGCACCTAATTTAGGCTCATCTAATTTGCGTAGCTCTAAACGTTCATTGGTGAGTACCAAGGCTAAGATAGCATTTTTGTCGTGAACAAGTTGCCATTTGTCGCAAATAGATTGAAATTTGCTGTGATAATCGCTTTCGTTAATTAGTTGGATCATAAAATAAAATGTTCAAAGAGTTCATCAATATGAGCGTTCAAGCAATCTTTTCCTGCAACATTTTCATTTTGCCACGCTTGTTGTAAAATTTGTGGTGAAACTAACCGCTCGTAGTGGTCAGCAAGCGGAAAGTAGCTGATATGCCAAGGCTCTAGCCCGATTTTCTTATCTTCTCTATCCATAAACGGAAAATAAAAACCAAATTGCTCTGCATTAGCAAAGAGCCAATTAGCCAAGCGTTGAAAATATCCCCCTGTTTGATATTCCCAAGGCTCTAGTTGCAATTTTTGCCCTTGTGGTAATAAATCAGGGTCGAAAATATCAATTTCTGTTCCCCAATGATGACGACTTGCCCCAGGAATTGCCGACCAACGTAAAATAGCCTGACATTTTTGCCAATCATTGAGTGAACTTAGATCAATCGCATTACCATCATCATCGTGGACTTTACGCTCGCCATTAAATTTTGCATTCCAAATTTGTTGTTGTCGTTCAAAATCACGAAAGGTACTAGCAGGTTGCAAATTAAACCCTACATTTTTTGCTGCCTGCTGTAATTGTATAAAGGCAGTAGCAACATCTGCTTGCAAGTAATGGTTTGGGGATAATTCATTTACCAAGGGAATAAGATGTTCTCTTGTTTTTCCTGTGAGTAAATGGGGTAGGTTATGACTATTCATTGCTAATTTAATAAAAAACTCGGTATTTGTTATTCTACCGAGTTTTAGTCGATTAGGAAAATAAAAGGCTATTTGTTTTCGAGGCTTAATTTTTTCCCTTGGTATTCACCAGTAAGTGATTTGAGAAATTCGACGATTTCATTTAATTCTGTGTCAGTAAGCTGTTTACCACTTTGATAAACTGCCATTATTCTCACAGCATCTTTTAGATCCGTAATAGTTCCATCATGCATATAAGGTGCAGTTAGCTCAATATTGCGTAATGTAGGTACTTTAAAACGGTGCATATCATAAGGGTCTTGTGTTTGGACAAATCGCCCTTCATCTGCTTCAGTTATTTCTGTACCACGATCTTTAAAATAGTCTCTATAAAGCCCCATATACTCATAGGAGCGTCCGCCCATTGCGATCCCAGTATGGCAAGTATCACATTTTGCTGATTTAAAATGAGCATAGCCACGCTTTTGGACTTCTGTTAAGGCATTCTCATCTCCTTTTAAATACTTATCAAAGGCACTGTTTGGTGTGATTAAAGTCTTCTCAAACTCGGCTATTGCGTGGGTTAATGTATCACGATTAAAAGCAGGGTAAACGGAAAGGAACTCTTTCATAAAAGCTTCATCTTTCTCAAATTTAGCCAAAATTTCTTCCCAATTTTTTGAGCCCATTTCAACAGGGTTCAGTGGAGGGGCTCCTGCTTGGTCGGCAAGTGTTGCAGATCTTCCATCCCAAAATTGAACAAAATTAAAGGCAGAATTATAAACGGTTGGAGCATTGATACTTCCTTCCTGATTATCAATACCAATAGAAAAAGGCAGACCATCAACACCGCCTTTAGCTAATTGGTGGCAAGTGTGACATTGAATTGTTCCGTCCCCTGATAAACGCCCATCGTGATAAAGTAAATCACCTAATTTCACTTGAGCTGGGTTAGTTTTAAGTTTATCAGGAATAGGCTGAATAGAACGTGTGACATCAACTCCTTCGGTATTCTGTGGAATAAAAAGTTCTCTACGTTGTTGGTAAATCCAATCGAGTAAGACTTTTTGTTCGGTAGGATTTAACTTTGCCCACCAATGAAGATGAACAAAGGCTGGTACAGGCATCGTATTATGTCGAATGGTGTATTCTAGTTTGGCTAAATCCGCTTCAGATAATTGAGTTGGATCTTGCATACCATTTAATAAGTGATCTAAACGAAAAAAACGGTTAGCGGATAAAATCCCCTGTTCCATTGATTCCTTAATAAAAGGAAGTTGGGTATAAATAGGTAATTCAGCAGAAGGAAGATGACAGTACTGGCAGCTATTATCAAAAAAAACTTTAGCAACTTTCTTCTCTGTTGGGGAAAGCTGCGTCATTTGAGATAGTAGCTTCTCTGCTTGACGTTTGTCGAAAAGGTAGGCATAGCCTACCAGTGATAAGAATGTGGCTATCCCTAGCAATATTGTTACAATAAGTCGATTTTTCATTATTAGCTTTGGACTAAAACATCTTCAAGAATTGCATAATAAACTTCACCGCAAGTTGCTAAATCGTCTATATCAACGCATTCATTCACTTTATGAATCGTGGCGTTTAATGGACCAAATTCAATGACTTCAGCCCCCATTGGTGCGATAAAACGAGCATCAGAAGTACCGCCACCCGTATCAAGACGCGGTGTGATTTGAGTCATTTTTTGCAATACTTTCACTGCTGTGTCTACAAGTTTTCCTTTAGCAGTTAAAAAAGGCTTGCCTGATAAATGCCAACTAATACGATATTTTAAGCCATATTTTTCAAGCATTTCGGCTACCTTTTGCTTAATCAAGTCATCATTTACTTCAGTACAATAGCGTAAGTTAAACTGCACGAACAACTCACCGGGGATAACGTTATTGCTTCCTGTTCCTGCCTTTATATTAGCAATCTGTAAACTGGTTGGTGGGAAGAATTCGTTACCTTGATCCCATTGATAGTGAGTTAGTTCAGCTAAGAATGGTAAGGCTTTATGCACAGGATTTTCTGCAAGATGGGGATATGCAACGTGTCCTTGAATGCCTTCAATATAGAGATCCGCAGTGATAGACCCTCTACGACCGTTTTTAATCACATCACCTAATTGCTTGCTACTTGATGGTTCGCCAACAACGCAGTAATGGATAGGCTCTTGGCGTTGCACTAGCGTTTCCACCACTTTTACTGTACCGTCTTTAGCCGATGTTTCTTCATCAGATGTAATAAGTAAAGCGACTTTGCCTTTATGGTTCGGATTATTTCTTACAAAAGTTTCTGCTGCAACAACCATTGCCGCCAGTGAGCCTTTCATATCTGCTGCACCGCGCCCATAAAGCATATTATCGACAATACGCCCCTCAAAAGGTGGGGAGAGCCACTGTTTCTCATCACCAACAGGAACGACATCAGTATGACCAGCAAAAGCAAAACATTGCCCTTCACCGTGAGTTGCCCATAAATTTAAAGTGTCGCCAAAAGGCAGCCATTCCAATTTAAATCCGACAGCTTGCAAACGTTCTGCAATGAGTTGCTGGCAACCTTGATCATCAGGGCTAATAGATGGACGTTGAATTAGCGCTTGAGCTAAGTTAATAATTTGGTTTTTCATATTCTCTATCGAAATCATAAGGTCAATGAATAGAGTTTAACATAGTGAGCGGTTTTAGGAAAAATAAGTTAATGATGTGGATATATTATTTTTCGATCGAGATCGATAATAAAAATGCTCAATATGTGCTGAATGAATGATTTCATTTATGCTGGAGTAATGATTTCTTGAAATTTTATTTTATAGGATTATTATTCCATAGGTGTAATATATGAATTGTGAAGTTGAATATACTGATGAGTTTGAGTTATGGTGGGATACTCTTAATACTGAAGAGCAAATAGCTGTAACTGCTTCAGTAACTTTGTTAGAACGATTGGGGATAAATTTGAAATACCCATATAGTAGCCAAATTATTGGTTCTAAATATCGTTTGAGAGAGTTAAGAATTCAGCATAAAGGTAAGCCTTATCGGATATTATATACTTTTGATCCAAGACGAAACGCTATTTTGTTAATTGCAGGAAATAAAGCGAGTAAAAAACGCTGGTATGAAACTAATGTCCCTATTGCGGAGCGTTTATATGAAAAACATCTTCAACAAATAGAGAAGGAGATCTAAATTTATGGCTAAAAAATTTTCAGCATTAAGAGAATCAATGCCAAAAGATGCACAGCGACAAGCATTTGAGCAAACAGAAGAAATGCTTGAAACAATGCTATTGCAAGAGCTACGCCAAGCGAGAGGATTATCACAAAAAGAAATGGCAGAACGCTTAAATGTAAAGCAACCTGCAATTGCTCGTTTAGAAAAACGAACTGATATGTATCTTTCAACGTTGCGTAGCCATATTGAAGCAATGGGCGGAACATTAGATGTTATTGCACACTTTAATGATACCAGTGTGAAAATTCGCAATCTGACGGAATTGTAACGTCTCACTTAAATGAAAGAGCTACACAAGCAGCTCTTTCTCGGATATTACTTACCAAAAGCCTGTTTATATTCTGTTTCATTAAAACCAATTAACGCAACATTCTCGGCTAAAACGATAGGGCGTTTAATCAGTGTGGGTTGTTCATTAAGTACTTTTAACGCTAGCTCTTTACTTAAATTATTTTTAATCTCATCATCTAGCCCACGCCAAGTTGTACTGCGTTTATTGACTAGATTTTCCCAACCAAATTTATCTGCCATTTGCTCCAACCAATTTGCATCTAAACCATCAACTCGATAATCGTGTAGCTGTGGAGATAAACCATTATCTGCTAACCATTTAATTGCTTTTTTGACGGTATCGCAGTTTTTAATACCATAGACTTTTGTCATTTTTAATCCTTTTATACTACTAATATGAAGTTTAATTTACGTCCACCATCGCCTGCCAAATCTTTAACGCATCGGCAGTTTCGGCAACATCGTGAACGCGGACAATTTTAGCTCCATTCTGTATGGCTAATAATGCACCTGCGACACTGCCGATTGTGCGTTGTTCAACAGGTTTGTTCAGCACATTACCAATCATTGATTTGCGAGATAATCCAGCTAATACAGGGTAACCAGACTGCACAAAAGCATTGAGATGTTTGAGTAGTTGATAATTATGCTGTACGGTTTTGCCAAAGCCAAAACCAACATCTAAAATAATATGCTCTTTGGGAATACCTGCGGTTAAACAAGCAAAAATACGTTGGTTGAGAAAGTCGGCAACTTCTTCAATAACATCATCATATTCAGGATTGTGTTGCATATTTTGTGGAGTGCCTTGCATATGCATTAGACAAACAGGTAAACCTAATTGTGCAGCGGTTTCTAGTGCATTAGGTTCTTGTAAAGCACGAATATCATTTAAAATATCTGCCCCAGCTTTTGCTGCTTGGCGGAAAACTTCTGCTTTGGAGCTATCTACGGAAATTAAGCAATCAAAACGTTGGCGAACGGCTTCTACAAGGGGAACAACACGTTCTAACTCATCAGCTAAATCAACAATAGGTGCATTGGGGCGAGTGGATTCTCCGCCAATATCAATAATATCAGCCCCATCATTTAGCATCTTTTCAACTTGATAGAGTGCTTTATCCAGTGTGAAAAACTTACCAGAGTCAGAAAATGAATCAGGGGTAAAATTCAAAATCCCCATAATCTTTGGAGCAGTAAGATCTAACAAGCGGTTAGATCCTTGTTGGTTTTTGTAAGAAATTTTCATTATTGAATCACAATATAACGTTGTTGAATATTCTGTTTAAATGAGTCAGGTAGCATTTCCCAACGATGTAAATCGATCAACATAGGTAACAAACTTTCTTGTAATGCTGTTTGTAACGTTAAAAATTGTTCGGTATTACAGTGGTGAATCACTAAATCTAAATCGCTACCAGAATGCCCATCATCATTTACTCTGCTACCATAAGCCCAAACTTCGCAAGTAGGGGCATTCTCTTGCAGAATATGCTGTAAAAGAGCAAGATATTTAGGCGACAATGCTAGCTTATTCAGTGGTTGTTCCATTAAATATATCCTGCATTCTTTGGGCTAAATTGCGTAAATCGACTAAATAATTTGGTAAAATAGTTAGTGTTTTTTCAGCAAAGGCTTCACCATAATCGTGGGCGGTATTATTGCGAGTCGCTCGGTAAGCCAACCATCTTTCAATTTCTTCTTCAGTGAGTAATGAGTGTTTTCCTGCGTGGCGGAATAGGTCATTAAAAATAAGTTGATCAACTGATTTCGGATTACCTGTATAAAGTTTTAAGGTCTTACGCAATAGTTTCCCTGTTGTTTCAAGCGATAATTCAAAACTTTTTATGGCTGCATTACGAAAAAGATCGTACAGCACCGTATCTTCACTTGGTGTTTGTGTTAAGCGAAGAATGGCTGCTTCTAGTGTATCTGCCGTATGTAAAAGATGATCAACATTGAGAGTCATTTGTTATCCTTTTGCAAAATATACTTGCTATCCCACCGCTTATTTATCGCTTCTTAACTTGGCTAGAACTGATTTTAGTTGCTTATCCAATGGAGCGGTAATCACCATCTCTTCACCTGTTTTGGGGTGCTCAAAACGGATCGCATAAGCGTGAAGGAATAAGCGATTTAGCCCAACAGTTTGCATTTTCTGATCAAATTCACGATCACCATATTTATCATCTAAGGCAATGGGGTGTCCTGCATATTGGGTATGCACACGAATTTGATGAGTTCTTCCTGTTACTGGAGATGCTTTTACGAGTGTTGCGCTCGGGTAACGTTCTTCAATCACAAAACGTGTTTCAGATGGTTTGCCTTCTTCGCTAACTCGCACAATTCGCTCACCACTAGAAAGCTCATTTTTTAATAATGGAGCTTTAATCACTTTAACGTGAGATTGCCACTGACCACGCACAAGAGCAAGATAATCTTTTTGTACGACTTTTTCTCGTAGCTGCTCGTGTAAATTACGCAAGGCAGAACGTTTTTTTGCTACAAGCAAAATGCCAGAAGTATCTCGGTCAATACGATGCACTAGTTCTAAAAAACGAGCTTCAGGGCGTAATGCTCGTAATGCTTCGATGACCCCAAAACTTAAACCACTACCACCGTGCACAGCAATCCCTGATGGTTTGTTGATGATAAGCATCACTTCATCTTCATATAAGATCTGCTGTTCTAATTCAGCAACTTTATTTAATTTGGTTGAAATTGGTGTTTCATTTTTTTCAGCGACTCGCACAGGTGGAACACGCACAATATCTTCGGTTTGTAATTTATATTCAGGTTTAATTCGCCCTTTATTCACACGTACCTCACCTTTACGCACAATACGATAAATTAAACTTTTCGGTACGCCTTTTAATTTAGCCAGTAAGAAATTATCCAGACGTTGTCCAGCTTCATCTTCACTAATGGTAAAAAATTGCACGGTGGCACTAATGATTTTTTCTGTTGTCATTGTTATTACTTATAAAACAAAATTGCGTAAATCCTACCACAAATTTACCCTTTGCGGACAAACGGATTATGCTAGAATTTCATTTTATTTATACGAATATAAGGAGTGAGAATGACAACACAAGCAGATACCGCAACTAATAGCGGTGTGGTAGAGGCTGTACAAAACTTAAATGTTAAAGAGGCCACAAAAGTGATTAAAGAAGTTGGTTCAATGGATTTCCAAATGATCTTAGAACAATGGATTATTCCATACGGCACTAAAATTTTACTTGCGATTGTGATTTATATTGTAGGTAAATTCCTTGCAAGAGTATTAAGTCGAGTATTAGGACGCATTGTGCTTGCCTCAAGTAAAGATGAAATGCTACAAAGTTTTGTATCATCAATGAGTTATTTCTTATTTTTACTCATTGTAGTCATCGCCTCTCTTTCACAGCTTGGTATCAATACAAGCTCTCTAGTTGCTTTAATCGGTGCAGCTGGTTTAGCAATTGGTTTAGCCTTACAAAATTCACTGCAAAATTTTGCGGCGGGAGTAATGATTTTAATCTTCAAACCTTTTAAAAAAGGGGATTTTATTGAAGCCGCAGGTACTAGTGGAAAAGTTGAGCAAATGGGCTTACTAGTGCTTGAATTGCGTACTGGCGATAACAAAACGGTATTAGTACCGAATGGTAAGGTCTTTGCGGATAGTATTACTAACTATTCCCGTAATGAAACTCGCCGTATTGATATGATTTTTGATATTAGCTACGATGCTGATATTGAAAAAGCGAAGTCAATTATTGCCCAAGTCTTATTTGATGATGAGCGAGTACTTAATCACCCTGAACCGACCATTGCGGTAGGAAATTTAGCTTCAAATAGTGTCCAGCTGTTTGTACGCCCTTGGGTTCAAACCTCACAATATGCCAGCACTCAATTTGATTTGCTTGAAAAAGTGAAAATAGAATTTGATAAAGCGAATATCTCAATTCCATATAATCAGTTAGATCTTCACTTTCCCGACCAAAGTACATTAACCTTGGGTAAACCAAAATCATAATCAGCGGATAAAGCGGTTTGATAAGCGGAATTTTTTACAAGTTCCGCTTTTTATTTATCAAAAATTCCCACTGTTTTACCTTTCTATTTTCTGCGTTAAATGCCATAATGACACGTTTTTCTTTCTATACGGATTGCTCGGCAATTTTACAAAAAATAGAGAAGAAAACACCGCTTGTTATCTTAATTAAACAAGCATAACTGATTGATTATGCAGTCAAAATTTTGAGTGTAAGACATAAAAAATATCATCATAGGCACAGCTTGTCTCATATTACATTATTAAGACAATCGGGAGATTGCCACTATCGGCTTAGTGCGACAAAGACAAGTGTGTTACAACATAAAACAATAATGAGAAAACACAATGAAAAGAATGTTAATCAATGCAACTCAAAAAGAAGAGTTGCGAGTTGCTCTTGTTGATGGGCAACGTTTATTCGATCTGGATATCGAAAGCCCAGGGCACGAACAGAAAAAAGCCAATATTTACAAAGGTAAAATCACCCGAGTAGAGCCTAGTCTTGAAGCTGCTTTTGTTGATTATGGTGCAGAGCGTCACGGTTTCTTACCGTTAAAAGAAATTTCACGCGAATATTTCCCTGAAGGTTATGTTTTCCAAGGTCGCCCAAGTATCAAAGACATTATCCAAGAAGGGCAAGAAGTGATTGTCCAAGTGGGTAAAGAAGAGCGTGGTAATAAAGGTGCGGCACTCACTACTTTCATCTCATTAGCGGGTAGTTACTTGGTGTTAATGCCAAACAATCCGAGAGCTGGTGGGATTTCTCGCCGCATTGAAGGCGATGAACGTTTAGAGCTGAAAGAAGCATTAGACAGCTTAACAGTTCCTGATGATGTAGGTTTAATTGTTCGTACTGCAGGAGTTGGGAAATCACCAGAAGAACTTCAATGGGACTTAAAAGTACTTCTTCATCATTGGGAAGCGATTAAAAAAGCGGCGGAATCTCGTCCTGCACCATTCTTAATTCACCAAGAAAGCGATGTGATTGTGCGTGCAATTCGTGATTATCTGCGTCGTGATATTGGTGAAATTTTAATTGATAACAAAAAAGTTTTTGAGAAAGCAAAAAATCATATCCGTTTAGTGCGTCCTGATTTTATCAATCGTGTACGCCTATACGAAGGTGAAGTACCGCTATTTAGCCATTATCAAATTGAATCACAAATTGAATCAGCCTTCCAACGTGAAGTGCGTTTACCTTCTGGTGGCTCAATTGTTATTGATGTTACTGAAGCCTTAACGGCAATTGATATTAACTCATCACGAGCAACTCGTGGTGGTGATATTGAAGAAACAGCATTAAATACTAATTTGGAAGCTGCCGATGAAATTGCTCGCCAACTGCGTTTGCGTGACTTGGGGGGCTTAATTGTCATTGATTTTATTGATATGACCCCAGTTCGTCATCAACGTGAAGTAGAAAATCGTATTCGTGAAGCAACACGTCAAGATCGTGCAAGAATTCAATTCGGACGTATTTCTCGTTTTGGCTTATTAGAGATGTCTCGTCAGCGTTTAAGCCCATCATTGAGTGAAGCTTCATCACACGTTTGCCCACGTTGTCAAGGCACTGGAAAAATCCGTGATAATGAATCGATTGCCTTATCTATTCTTCGTTTAGTGGAAGAAGAAGCGATTAAAGAGAATTCCGTACAGGTACACACCATTGTTCCAGTTGAAATTGCATCTTACCTACTGAACGAAAAACGTAAAGCCATTAGTGATATTGAGAAACGCCATAGCGTTCAAGTAATTGTTGTACCAACAGAAAGTATGCAAACACCACATTTCAGCGTGTATCGTTTGCGTGAAAATGAAGTTGTTCCAACATTGAGCTATGATTTAGCGAAACGTTATCAAGAACGTGAAGATAATAGCTGTGAAACACATCATCATTCTGAAGATGCGTTAGTTAGCCGTAATGAACCTGTATTAACAGTGGAGTCAGTATTACAAAGTACAGAGTTAAATCTTCAACCTGCTCCAACGCCAACAGAGCCAGCAAAACCATCATTGATTAGCCGTTTATTAGCGACAATTAAAGGTTGGTTTAGCGAAGCACCGAAAGAGCCAGAGAAGAAAACAAAAGGTAAAACCCGTAATTCAAGAGATCGCCGTCAGCAACGCCGTGAGCGTCCTGCTCGTAATGAGCGACAAGAGCGTAAAGCACCACAAGAAGAAGTGAAATCAACGGAGTCGAAAAAACGTCGCGAAGTTGTGGAAGAAGTGGTTGCTGTTCAAGAAAAAGATCGTGATATCAAAGTGGCTGAACGTCGCCAACGTCGTGATTTACGCAAAAAAGTACGAGTTGAAACTGTGGCTGACAATACGCAAGAAACAGCAAACGTTGAAACTACAAAAGCAGAAGTGCCAACCAATGATGTGAAAGCAACAAAAGTGGCTAGCGTTCAGCAATTTGTTGAGTCAAAAGTAGATAATGTTGAACCTGTCATTACAACAGCTGAAACAGAAGAACGCAGTGAAGGAAGAGAGGCTCGTCAGCGTCGTTTACCACGTCATCTACGAGTGGGCAACCAGCGTCGTCGTGAACGTAAAGACGAAGTTAAAGCTCCAATGCCATTGACTTCTGCTGTTGCCTCACCTGAATTTGCAAGCGGTAAGATTTGGGTAAAAGTTTGCGAAACTGCAAAACAGGAAGAAAAACCAGCATTCTTGTCTGTTGATGAAATGTTGCAACAACAAGAGCAAAGTGTTCCATCCGTAGTTGAAAGTAGTACTCCTTTTGGTACTGTTGTTACTCAAGAAACAGATCGTGATTTGGTAAAAGAACATCATCAGTCTAAAGTGACGATCGCGAACGAAAATATAGCACAAGAGAAAACGATTACCACTATTGAGCCATTTGGTTTAGTGGTTTCTCAACCGACAAATCGTGATCTTGTGAAAGAAAATCACGAACGCCGCCATATTGAGTTAGGTGAAAGCGAGAAGATTCAATCAAATGCTGATGTGGTGAATGTGGAGCAAACGGAGCAGGTGATTGGAATTTACCAAAGCAATTATCAATTTGAGGGTAAATTAGGTACATTTTCCCGAGTGAGCCATACTAAAGCAGATACGGCGATTGCTGCATCTTCTGATGAACAATCTGAACCATTCCCAATTACCGAGTGGCAAGGCTCTAAATACTATTTCTACGGAAAAGGATTTGGTGGGCATAGCAGTGCAGTAAGTCACGTTTATTCAGCATCAAGAACAACAAATTCGGTGCAAGAGTAATCAAATGATGATAAATAGAGAGCCATTGTGAACTTTTTCCAATAATAGCTCTCTAAATACATCGTTTAACCCCTCAATTTAAGGAATTGATTATGAAAAAATCATTATTAGCATTATTAGTATTAGGTTCAACTTTAACTTTAGCAGCTTGTGACCAAGCGAAAGAGAAAGCAGCGGAAGTTAAACAGGCAACAGAAACTAAAGTAGAGCAAGCAAAAACAGCTGTTGTTGAAGCTAAAGATGCGGTGGCAGATAAAGCAACTGAAATGAAAGATGCGGCGGCAGCAAAAGTAGAAGAAGCGAAAGCAGCGGTTGTTGAAGCTAAAGATGCGGCAGCAGACAAAGCAGCAGAAATGAAAGATGCAGCGACAGCAAAAGTAGAAGAAGCGAAAGCAGCGGTTGTTGAAGCTAAAGATGCGGCAGCAGATAAAGCAACTGAAATGAAAGATGCAGCGGCAGTAAAAGCAGAAGAAGCCAAAGCAAGCGTTGCTGAAGCTAAAGATGCGGTAGCAGATAAAGCAGCAGAAATGAAAGATGCAGCGGTAGCAAAAGCAGAAGAAGCCAAAGCAAGCGTTGCTGAAGCTAAAGATGCGGTAGCAGATAAAGCAGCAGAAATGAAAGATGTAGCGGCAGTAAAAGCAGAAGAGGCGAAAGCCGCTATGACTGAAGCTAAAGATGCAGCAGCAGATAAAGCAACTGAAATGAAAGACACAGCGGCAGCAAAAGCAGAAGAAGCGAAAGCCGCTATGACTGAAGCTAAAGATGCGGCAGCAGATAAAGCAGCAGAAATGAAAGATGCAGCGGCAGCAAAAGTAGAAGAAGCGAAAGCAACTATGGTTGAAGCTAAAGAGGCGGCTGTAACTAAAATGGAAGAAGCTAAAGATGCAATGAAAAATGCAGTCTCTGAAGCAAAAGAAGCGATGAAAGCTGTCGGTGAAAAAGTGGAAGAAATGAAATCTTCAACGGAAACCAAATAATTTTAGTTTATATTTAGGCGCAGTTTCTGTGCCTCAGACTGATGACAAACC
>NZ_LEKM01000185.1 GCF_009761375.1 Ursidibacter arcticus
TTGTTCTTTAAAAAAATATAAACAAGCTGAAAAACTGAGAGATTTTCGAAAGAAAGTCTGAGTAATAAAATCTTAACTGAACAAAAGCAGTTAAGTCTTAGTGTCATAATGAAATACCTGAAAATACTTCAGGTTGTATAGTTAAGTGACTAAGCGTACACGGTGGATGCCTTGGCAATCAGAGGCGATGAAGGACGTGCTAATCTGCGAAAAGCTTGGATGAGTCGATAAGAGGCGCTTAATCCAAGATGTCCGAATGGGGAAACCCAGTAGATGAAGAATCTACTATT
>NZ_LEKM01000186.1 GCF_009761375.1 Ursidibacter arcticus
GGAAAAGCCAGTCAGTTTTAGCATAAGACTTAGAGGAATTAGCTGGGAAGCTAAATCACAGAGGGTGATAATCCCGTACTTTAAAAGCCTTATGTGGAACTAAGCTGACAACAAGTAGGGCGGGACACGAGAAATCCTGTCTGAAGATGGGGGGACCATCCTCCAAGGCTAAATACTCCTGATTGACCGATAGTGAACCAGTACTGTGAAGGAAAGGCGAAAAGAACCCCAGCGAGGGGAGTGAAATAGAACCTGAAACCGTGTACGTACAAGCAGTGGGAGCAAGAGCAATCTTGTGACTGCGTACCTTTTGTATAATGGGTCAGCGACTTATATTTTGTAGCAAGGTTAACTGAATAAGGGAGCCGTAGGGAAACCGAGTCTTAACTGGGCGTTTTAGTTGCAAGGTATAGACCCGAAACCCGGTGATCTAGCCATGGGCAGGTTGAAGGTTGGGTAACACTAACTGGAGGACCGAACCGACTAATGTTGAAAAATTAGCGGATGACTTGTGGCTGGGGGTGAAAGGCCAATCAAACCGGGAGATAGCTGGTTCTCCCCGAAATCTATTTAGGTAGAGCCTTGAGCGAACACCTTCGGGGGTAGAGCACTGTTTCGGCTAGGGGTCCATCCCGGATTACCAACCCGATGCAAACTGCGAATACCGAAGAGTGATACTCAGGAGACACACGGTGGGTGCTAACGTCCATCGTGAAGAGGGAAACAACCCAGACCGCCAGCTAAGGTCCCAAAGTCTATATTAAGTGGGAAACGAAGTGGGAAGGCTTAGACAGCTAGGATGTTGGCTTAGAAGCAGCCACCATTTAAAGAAAGCGTAATAGCTCACTAGTCGAGTCGGCCTGCGCGGAAGATGTAACGGGGCTAAAATATAGCACCGAAGCTGCGGCATCAGGCGTATCACTAATACGCCTTACGATTAACAACATCGAATGAAACAAAGTGAA
>NZ_LEKM01000187.1 GCF_009761375.1 Ursidibacter arcticus
CTGGACGTATCACGAGTGCGAATGCTGACATAAGTAACGACAAAACGAGTGAAAAACTCGTTCGCCGGAAGACCAAGGGTTCCTGTCCAACGTTAATCGGGGCAGGGTGAGTCGGCCCCTAAGGCGAGGCTGAAAAGCGTAGTCGATGGGAAACGGGTTAATATTCCCGTACTTGGATAAACTGCGATGTGGGGACGGAGAAGGTTAGGTGAGCAATCTGTTGGATATGATTGTTTAAACTAGTAGGTGGAAGACTTAGGCAAATCCGGGTCTTCTTAACACCGAGAAGTGATGACGAGTCTCTACGGAGATGAAGTCACCAATACCACGCTTCCAGGAAAAGCCACTAAGCTTCAGGTTTATCTAAACCGTACTATAAACCGACACAGGTGGTCAGGTAGAGAATACTCAGGCGCTTGAGAGAACTCGGGTGAAGGAACTAGGCAAAATAGCACCGTAACTTCGGGAGAAGGTGCGCCGGCGTAGATTGTAATCCCTCGCGGATGAAGGTCGAACCGGTCGAAGATACCAGCTGGCTGCAACTGTTTATTAAAAACACAGCACTCTGCAAACACGAAAGTGGACGTATAGGGTGTGATGCCTGCCCGGTGCTGGAAGGTTAATTGATGGTGTTATCGAAAGAGAAGCTCCTGATCGAAGCCCCAGTAAACGGCGGCCGTAACTATAACGGTCCTAAGGTAGCGAAATTCCTTGTCGGGTAAGTTCCGACCTGCACGAATGGCATAATGATGGCCAGGCTGTCTCCACCCGAGACTCAGTGAAATTGAAATCGCCGTGAAGATGCGGTGTACCCGCGGCTAGACGGAAAGACCCCGTGAACCTTTACTATAGCTTGACACTGAACATTGAATTTTGATGTGTAGGATAGGTGGGAGACTATGAAACAGTGACGCCAGTCATTGTGGAGTCGTCCTTGAAATACCACCCTTTAACGTTTGATGTTCTAACGAAGATTGCGAAACGCGGTCTCGGACAGTGTCTGGTGGGTAGTTTGACTGGGGCGGTCTCCTCCCAAAGAGTAACGGAGGAGCACGAAGGTTTGCTAATCACGGTCGGACATCGTGAGGTTAGTGCAATGGTAGAAGCAAGCTTAACTGCGAGACCAACAAGTCGAGCAGGTGCGAAAGCAGGTCATAGTGATCCGGTGGTTCTGAATGGAAGGGCCATCGCTCAACGGATAAAAGGTACTCCGGGGATAACAGGCTGATACCGCCCAAGAGTTCATATCGACGGCGGTGTTTGGCACCTCGATGTCGGCTCATCACATCCTGGGGCTGAAGTAGGTCCCAAGGGTATGGCTGTTCGCCATTTAAAGTGGTACGCGAGCTGGGTTTAGAACGTCGTGAGACAGTTCGGTCCCTATCTGCCGTGGGCGTTGGATGATTGAAAGGGGCTGCTCCTAGTACGAGAGGACCGGAGTGGACGCATCACTGGTGTTCCAGTTGTCTCGCCAGAGGCACTGCTGGGTAGCTAAATGCGGAAGAGATAAGTGCTGAAAGCATCTAAGCACGAAACTTGCCTTGAGATGAGTCATCCCAGTCTATAAGACTGTAAGGGTTGTTGGAGACTACGACGTAGATAGGTCTGGTGTGTAAGCGTAGTGATACGTTGAGCTAACAGATACTAATTGCCCGAGAGGCTTAACTATACAACCTAAAGTGTTTTGGGTTG
>NZ_LEKM01000188.1 GCF_009761375.1 Ursidibacter arcticus
GACGCACTGAGTGTATCCATTTATTGAATACAACAAATTAGGGTTTGTCATCAGTCTGGGGCTAATGTAATTAGCCCCTACATTTCGGGCATTTGGTTCATATGTAGGGGCAAATTACATTTGCCCCAGATTATTGACAAAATCTTTTTTCATTCGGACGCACTGAGTGTATCCATTTATTGAATACAACAAATTAGGGTTTGTCATCAGTCTGAGTTATCCTTATGGGATAACTCTTTTTTATGTTAATTTACCACTTTAAATAAAAGTTAATTCAAACTGAGAGTTGAAACTAAAATGACAACAGAAAATATCAGCACGCCTAAACAGGCGTTTGTTGGCTTACAAATGCTATTTGTCGCATTTGGGGCTTTAGTCCTTGTTCCGTTAATTACGGGTCTTGATCCTAATACTGCACTTTTAACCGCAGGTGTCGGCACACTACTTTTCCAACTTTGTACTAAAGGACAAGTGCCAATTTTCCTTGCTTCTTCCTTTGCTTTTATTGCACCTATTCAATATGGCGTACAACAATGGGGCATTTCCGTCACAATGGGGGGCTTGATTTTTACAGGCTTAATCTATTTTGCACTGTCAGCTTTAGTTAAGTTAAAAGGGGTTGCTATTTTAGATAGAATTTTCCCACCTGTTGTTGTTGGGCCAGTTATCATTATCATCGGTCTAGGTTTAGCACCTGTTGCCGTAGATATGGCATTAGGCAAAACAAGCAATGTGCCTTATGAACAAGCTATTATCGTTTCAATGGTAACCTTAATCACTACATTGATCGTGGCGGTATTTGCTAAAGGTTTAATGAAACTTGTACCGATTATGTTTGCTATTGCGGTCGGTTATATTCTGTCTATCTTTATGGGATTAGTGAATTTCCAACCTGTGCTTGATGCGGCGTGGTTTAGCTTACCAAACCTAACCACACCTGAATTCAAACTTGAGGCAATCTTATATTTACTGCCTATTGCACTTGCTCCAGCCGTTGAACACGTTGGTGGTATTATGGCAATTAGTTCTGTAACAGGTAAAAATTTCTTACATAAACCAGGTTTACACCGTACGTTATTAGGTGATGGTGTTGCTACATCAGCGGCCGCAATGTTAGGTGGCCCACCAAATACAACCTATGCAGAAGTAACAGGAGCGGTAATGCTAACTAAAAACTTCAACCCACGAGTAATGACGTGGGCTGCTTGTTGGGCTATCGGTATCTCTTTCTGTGGAAAAGTGGGCGCATTCCTACAAACTATCCCTGGTGTTGTAATGGGTGGCATTATGATGTTAGTGTTTGGTTCAATCGCTGCAGTTGGTATGAGTACCTTAATTCGTGCCAAAGTAGATATGGGCGAACCACGCAATTTATGTATTGTTTCAGTTGTAATGACATTTGGTATCGGCGGAATGTTAGTCAATGTTGGCGAATTTTCACTAAAAGGTATCAGTCTTTGTGCGATTGTGGCTATTCTTTTAAATCTGGTTCTACCAAAAGCACCAGAGCCAAAAGATGACTAATCCATAATCTAACTATCTTACCAGTTCAAGTAAGCGGTCGCTTTTACAGGATTTTTTGCAAAAATCTGCTAAAATCAGACCGCTTATTTATTTAACTTATTGAGAGGATACAATGTTTGTAGAAATTTACGGTCGTTTGACTTGCCCATATTGCACTCGTGCAAAAGCCTTAGCTGAAAAAATGAAAGCGGAATTAGCCGATTTTGATTTTAAATTTATTGATATGATTGCTAAAAATATTTCAAAAGAAGATTTAGAACCGCGTGTTGGTAAGCCTGTTGCCACCGTTCCACAAATTTTCTTAGATAATCAACACGTTGGTGGTTGTACAGATTTCCAAGCACTCGTAAAAGAAAAATTTGGGATTGAGGTTTAATTTCGCCTTATTATGTTGAATTTGCTAGCATAAAGGGAAATAAAATATTTGTTTACAGATGTAAAAAAGTGTTTGCAATTTGATTTTTGCTAGTATATATTCCAAATCAATTCAAATTAGGAGTCGTTATGAACATCACATTAAGAAACCATCATCATCGCCATTTACCTGAATAATCTTTCGGGCATTTAGCGTGTTCGGAAGAATCTTCCGAGCGAGAAATGTGATTACGATACCTTAAAACCATTTTAGACCCCTCGGAAGGCAACTTTCGAGGGGTTTTTTGTTAGTCAATTTTTTAACTTAATTTTCAAATTTTAACTTTAACTTAGAGGACAAAACTATGTTGTTATCAAACGAAGTGGTCATCTCAATTATTGTGTTACTCGCATTAAGTTTAATGCGAATCAATGTAGTAATTGCGTTGATTATTGCCGCATTAACTTGCGGTATTTTAGGAAACAGTGCTGATGGTATGGCATTGGGCGAGGCCTTAACTACCACCGTAAAAACATTCACAGGGGGTTTAGGCGGTGGAGCTGAAACCGCAATGAACTATGCCGTATTGGGTGCTTTCGCTGTGGCATTATCCAAATCAGGTGTAACAGATTTATTAGCTTATAAAGTGATTCAATCTTTTGGGAAACGCCCATCAGGTCGCTCTGTATTTTGGTTTAAATATATGGTGCTGTTTACTTTAGTGGCTTTCTCAATGTCATCACAAAACTTAATCCCTGTACACATTGCCTTTATCCCGATTGTTGTTCCACCATTATTAAGTGTAATGAACCAGTTAAAAATTGACCGCCGTGCTGTCGCTTGTGCTTTAACCTTTGGATTAACCGCAACTTATATGTTAATTCCTGCGGGTTTCGGTCAAATCTTTATTGAAAATATTTTGGTTAAAAATATCAATCAAGCAGGAGAAACTTTCGGTTTAGTTGCATCGGTGGCAAGTGTTACCAAAGCAATGGCAATTCCTGTGGCAGGTATGATCTTCGGGTTATTACTCGCAATCTTTGTTACTTACCGTAAACCACGCACTTATGTTGAAACTGCCCAAGCAAAATTAGACGATATTGAAACTCGTGTAGCACAAGTCAAATCTTTCCACATTTGGATCAGTTTAATTGCGATTGTTGCAACTTGTGCAGTACAGCTCTCAACTAACTCAACAGTATTAGGTGGGTTAATCGGTCTGGTGATCTTCGCATTAGGTGGTGTGTTTAAACTCAAACAGAGCAACGACATTTTTCAAGATGGCTTACGTTTAATGGCAATGATTGGCTTTGTAATGATTGCAGCATCAGGTTATGCCAATGTCGTCAATTCAACAGGTGGCGTATCTGAATTAGTACAAAGTTTAAAAGGCACGATTGAAACCAAAGAAATGGCTGCATTCTTAATGTTGTTAGTTGGTTTACTGATCACAATGGGAATTGGTTCATCTTTCTCAACAGTGCCGATCATTGCTTCAATCTATGTGCCACTTTGTATCTCTTTCGGTTTCTCACCATTAGCGACTATCTCTATTGTTGGGGTTGCAGCAGCACTTGGCGATGCAGGTTCACCAGCTTCAGATTCAACCTTAGGACCAACATCAGGCTTAAATGCTGATGGTAAACACGATCACATTTGGGACTCAGTTGTACCAACCTTTATTCACTATAACATTCCGTTATTAGTCTTTGGTTGGATCGCAGCAATGGTGCTGTAATATCAAATATTATCTCAAGCGGTGAGATTAAGAGAAAAATTTGCAAAAAATGAGTGTTATCTCACCGCTTATTTATAAAATGGATAAAAAAAACTATTGATTTTAATTAAAAAAATTGTATATTCCATTTTGATATAACTTATTTAACATTTTTATAACAACAACCACACTTGGGGTGAACAATGAAAAAATTAACACAACTATCACTTATTGCATTAGCAGTGGCTTCTGGCTCGGCAATGGCAGCACCTAAAACATTCGTTTATTGTAGCGAGGCATCGCCTTCATACTTAAGCCCTGTTTTGGGAACAGACGGAGCAACACTAGATGCGTCAGGTCAGACAATATTCGATCGCTTAACGGCATTTGAAAATGGCACAACTAATGTAATTCCATCATTAGCAGAAAAATGGGATGTTTCTGAAGATGGTAAAACTTATGTATTCCACTTGCGTAAAGGGGTTAAATTCCAAAGTAATAAAGAATTTACGCCAAGTCGTGATTTTAATGCCGATGATGTTGTTTTCTCTTTCAATCGTCAGCTAGATCCAACAAATGCATACCACAAAGTATCAGGCGGTAATTACGAATACTTTACTGGAATGGATATGCAAAATATTATTTCTAAAGTAGAAAAAGTAGATGACTATACCGTCAAAATTAGCCTAAATGTGCCCAATTCACCATTTTTAGCAAATTTAGCGATGGATTTCGCATCTATTTATTCAGCAGAATATGCGGAAAAATTACTTAAAGCAGGCACACTAGAGAAAATTGACAGTAATCCAATTGGGACAGGACCTTTTGAATTTGTTTCTTATCAAAAAGATTCGGCTGTACGTTATAAAGCCTTTGAAAATTACTGGGGTGGCAAAGCTAAGATTGATCGTTTAGTTTTCTCTATTACGCCAGATGCTTCAGTGCGTTATGCTAAATTAGCGAAAGGCGAGTGCCACGCAATGCCATATCCAAATCCTGCGGATATCGAAAAATTAAAATCTGACTCTGCGATTACATTATTAACCAAACCGGGTTTAAACATTGGTTATCTCAACTTTAATGTGAAGAAAGCCCCATTTGATAATGTGAAAGTTCGCCAAGCATTAAATTATGCGGTAAATAAAAAAGCTATCGTAGAAGCGGTGTATCAAAACGCAGGTCAGGTGGCGAAAAACCCAATCCCACCGACAATGTGGTCTTACAATGAAGATGTGAAAGATTACGAGTATGATCCAGAAAAAGCGAAAGCGTTATTAAAAGAAGCAGGTTTTGAAAAAGGATTTGAAACCGATCTTTGGGCAATGCCAGTTTCTCGCCCATATAACCCAAATGCGCGCCGTATGGCAGAGCTTGTACAGGCAGATTGGGAAAAAGTAGGAGTGAAAACAACTATTGTTAGCTACGAATGGGGTGAATACCTTAAACGTATGCGTGCAGGCGATCACCAAACTGGTATGATGGGCTGGACAGGCGATAATGGTGATCCTGATAACTTCTTAAATACCTTATTAAGCTGTGCGGCAGTAGAATCGGGTTCTAACTATGCAAACTTCTGCTATAAACCATTTAATGATTTAGTGACCCAAGCGGCTCAAGAAACAGATTTAGCGAAACGTACTGATATGTATAAACAAGCTCAAGTTATTTTTAAAGAGCAAGCACCTTGGATTACCGTTGCACACTCAACGACCTATTTCCCTGTGCGTAAAGATGTGAAAGGCTATGTGGTTAGTCCATTTGGTTTACACAACTTTTATTCTGTGGATTTAGAAAAATAAGCAAATAAGCGGTTGGATTTTTCATTAATTTTGAAAATTAAGGTAGAATGCAACCGCTTGATTTCTTTTGCTATCACAAGATAGCAAAAGAACATTTTTATTTTTAAACGAAGAGATGTTGAATGATTCAATTTATTCTTAAACGTGTATTGATGGTTATCCCAACATTTTTTGCGATAACCTTAATTACCTTTGCTTTAGTGCATTTAATTCCGGGGGATCCGATTGAAATTCGGATGGGGGAGCGAGGACTGTCGCCAGAAGTACATCTACAAATGATGAAACAGTTGGGTTTAGATCTACCGCTATACGAACAATATTTTAATTATATTAAAGGGGTCTTTCAGGGAGATCTAGGCAACTCTTTCCGCAATAACGAACCTGTATTAAAAGAATTTTTCACGCTCTTTCCAGCAACTGTCGAACTGGCTTTTTTTGCGTTACTTTGGTCTTTAATCTTAGGCATTATTCTAGGTGTTGTTGCCGCAGTAAAAAAAGAGTCTTGGATTTCTCATACGGTAACATCAATGTCATTAACAGGCTATTCAATGCCTATTTTCTGGTGGGGTCTTATTTTAATTCTCTATGTCTCAACTCCACTAGGATTGCCTGCATCAGGGCGTTTACCCGCAGAGTTTTGGATTGAGGCTGACACAGGTTTTATGTTGATTGATACGTGGAACTCGGACGAACCGGGGGCATTTATAGCCGCTTTAAAATCCCTTGTTCTGCCTGCAATTGTGCTTGGTACAATCCCACTGGCGATCATCACTCGAATGACTCGTTCATCAATGTTAGAAGTGCTGGGCGAAGATTATATCCGAACAGCAAAAGCCAAAGGGTTAAATACAACCCGTATTGTGATTGTTCACGCTTTGCGTAATGCGTTAATCCCTGTTGTTACGGTGGTTGGGCTAATCGTTGGGCAATTATTATCAGGTGCGGTATTAACTGAAAATATTTTCTCGTGGCCGGGTATCGGCAAATGGATTATTGATGCGATTAACTCACGAGATTACCCTGTATTACAAGGTTCAGTGCTGATTATTGCGACTATTATTATTTTAGTGAATCTGACCGTAGATTTACTTTATGGCGTGGTAAACCCACGAATTCGCCATACTTAATTGATTTTTGGAGTGATTGATGTCTAGTGTTGAAGTAACTTCACCTGCTCCCTTAACGCCTTTTCAAGAATTTTGGTACTATTTTCGCCAAAATAAAGGGGCGGTTATCGGGCTGACTTTTATCGCAATCGTTTCGTTTGCGTGTATCTTTGCCAATTTTGTTGCTCCGTTTGACCCAATTGAGCAAAACCGTAATGCTTTGCTACTTCCACCAGCGTGGTTTGATGGTGGTAACAGCCAATATTTACTCGGAACAGACGATATTGGGCGTGATATTCTTTCCCGTATTATTTATGGTGCAAGATTATCTATTTTTATCGGCTTATTGATAGTATTGATGTCTTGCGTGCTTGGCGTCATTCTCGGTCTATTGGCAGGCTACTATGGCGGCACTATTGATATTGTGATTATGCGTTTTGTCGATATTATGTTGGCAATTCCAAGCCTACTATTAACTATCGGTGTTGTTACTATTCTAGGGCCTTCGCTTATCAATGCGGCAATTGCGATAGCGGTGGTTTCTATACCAAGCTATGTTCGTTTAACACGAGCTTCTGTGCTAAGTGAAAAAAATCGAGATTATGTTACCGCTTCTCGAGTTGCAGGAGCGGGTGTATGGCGTTTAATGTTTATCGTTATCTTACCTAACTGTCTAGCTCCCCTAATTGTACAAATGACAATGGGGATCTCTAACGCAATTTTAGAGCTTGCAGCACTCGGTTTCTTAGGAATCGGTGCTCAACCACCAACACCAGAGCTTGGCACAATGTTGGCGGAATCTCGTGGTTTTATGCAATCGGCAAACTGGTTAGTCACCATTCCTGGATTAGCAATCTTATCGCTTGTGCTGGCTTTCAACCTAATGGGTGATGGCTTGCGTGATGCACTTGATCCAAAATTAAAACAGTAAGGGCAGAAAATGGCATTATTAGAAGTAAAAGAGCTTTCCGTCCACTTTGGTGATCAAAAAACACCATTCAAAGCTGTGGATCGTGTTAGTTATACCATTAATGAAGGTGAAGTATTAGGTATTGTGGGGGAATCAGGTTCGGGAAAATCGGTCAGTTCATTAGCGATTATGGGGCTAATTGACTACCCAGGACGTGTAATGGCAAATGCTTTACATTTTGATGGCAACGACCTTCTCTCATTAAAACCGAAAGAGAAACAGAAAATCGTAGGTGCAGATGTATCAATGATTTTCCAAGATGCAATGACAAGCCTTAACCCAAGTTATACCGTAGGCTATCAAATTATGGAAGCCTTAAAGGTTCACCAAGGTGGTTCAAAAGCAAGTCGTAGAGCAAGGGCGGTTGAATTGCTTACAATGGTTGGTATTCCCGATCCTGTTTCTCGTTTAGATGTTTACCCACATCAATTATCAGGGGGAATGAGCCAACGTGTAATGATCGCAATGGCGATTGCCTGTAACCCTAAATTATTGATTGCTGACGAACCAACTACCGCATTAGACGTAACCATTCAAGCACAAATTATTGACTTACTGCTTGAATTACAACGCAAAGAAAATATGGCGTTGATCTTAATTACTCACGATTTGGCACTGGTTGCGGAATCCGCACATCGCATTATCGTAATGTATGCAGGGCAAGTGGTTGAAGAGGGAAAAGCAGAGCAAATTTTCAAATCGCCATTGCACCCTTATACACAAGCATTATTAAAAGCCTTACCTGAATTTGCGGAAGGTAAATCACGCTTACAATCACTCCCAGGGGTTGTACCGGGTAAATATGACCGACCACAAGGCTGTTTATTAAACCCACGTTGCCCTTATGCAACGGAGCGTTGTCGCCAAGAAGAACCAGCATTAAGAACACTAAATGGACGACAAGTAAAATGTCATACGCCATTAGGTCTTGACGGCTTACCAAATAAAAACGCTTTCTTATAAGCAGTGAAGAAATTGAGTTGGAATAATAAGTATGCAAAATCTCAATCAAAACGCACCGCTATTAGATGCGGTGGACTTAAAAAAATATTACCCCGTCAAAAAAGGAATGTTTGCCAAACCGAAAATGGTAAAAGCCGTTGATGGTGTATCTTTTACCTTAGAACGTGGGAAAACCTTAGCGATTGTTGGTGAATCTGGCTGTGGAAAATCAACCTTAGGGCGAATGCTCACAATGATTGAACGCCCAACAGAAGGCGAGCTATTTTATAAAGGGCAGAATTTTCTAGTTAGCGATAGCGAAACAGAGAAATTACGCCGTAAAAAAATTCAGATTGTATTTCAAAACCCTTATGCGTCACTTAATCCGCGTAAAAAAGTCGGAGCAATTTTAGAAGAGCCGTTATTGATCAACACCGACCTTTCAGCACAACAACGCAAAGAGCAAGTGCTAGAAATGATGGCAAAAGTAGGATTAAAACCTGAATTTTACGACCGTTACCCACATATGTTCTCAGGCGGACAACGCCAACGTATCGCCATTGCTCGTGGGCTAATGCTTCGCCCTGATATTGTTGTTGCAGATGAACCTGTTTCAGCACTTGATGTTTCAGTGCGTGCTCAAGTGCTTAACTTGATGATGGATCTCCAAGAGGAAATGGGCTTATCTTATGTGTTCATCTCTCACGATCTGTCTGTGGTAGAACATATTGCCGATGAAGTAATGGTAATGTACCTAGGACGAGTTGTTGAGCAAGGCGAAACCAAGGCAATTTTCAGTAGCCCACGTCACCCTTATACTCAGGCACTTCTCTCGGCAACCCCACGTTTAGAGCCAGAACATAGACGTGAACGTATTAAGCTCACAGGTGAACTACCTAGCCCGCTCAATCCACCAAAAGGCTGTGCCTTTCACGCACGTTGTCGCCTTGCAACCGAACGTTGTAAACAAGAACGACCAGAGCTAAAAACTTACCCAGACGGCACAAAAATTGCTTGTTTTATGGTGGAGTAGATACATTTATATAGCCAGTTTTATTATAGAACAATACAAAGAAGTTTATATATTTTTATAAATGTAAGGTTGTGATTGACATCAGTATATTTAAAGTAGAAAATTCGCAACAATTTTTAATCTTCAGGGCAGGGTGAAACTCCCGATCGGCGGTAAAGTCCGCGAGCAGAGGCGAAAGCCAAAGCAGGATTTGGTGGAATTCCAAAACCGACAGTATAGTCTGGATGGAAGAAGAGCAATTTAGATTTAAACACTCGATATTTGTCGAGTGTTTTTGTTGTGCTTGGAAACGCCTTGAGATCTGATGATTTCAAGGCGTTTTCTTTTTATAACACTAAAGCTAACTTAGGTGAGATCACCACTCGTATTGAATAAGCGGGTAGATTTTACCTAAAGTTTGCAACGCTGATCGTCTATTCCAAATACCCGCCCTATATATACAATTTATCGAATGAGTCATACAGAATTTATGCAAAAAGCCATTGATTTGGCAAAACAAGGAGTTGGCTGGACAAACCCTAATCCTTTAGTTGGGTGTGTAATCGTCAAGAATGGTGAAGTCATTGCAGAAGGTTATCATACACGTTATGGCGAATGGCACGCAGAGCGTCAAGCTATCTTAAATTGTCAGCAGGACTTAACGGGAGCGACAGCCTACGTTACTTTAGAACCTTGTTGCCATTACGGACGAACACCACCTTGTTCTGATTTATTGATTGAAAAAGGAATTAAAACGGTTGTAATTGGTTCTGCTGATCCAAATCCATTAGTGGCAGGCAAAGGTATTACTCAATTACGCAACGCAGGTATTGAAGTGATTGAAAACATATTGAGAGAAGAATGTGATGCGTTAAATCCGATTTTCTTTCACTACATTCGCACCCAACGTCCTTATGTTTTGATGAAATATGCAATGACGGCAGATGGGAAAATTGCCACTAGCACTGGAGAATCTAAATGGATCACTAGTGAAACAGCTCGCCAAAGCGTTCAACAAACCCGTCATCTGTACAACCCAAACATCGT
>NZ_LEKM01000189.1 GCF_009761375.1 Ursidibacter arcticus
AAAAAAGAACGACGCACCGCATAACTTAATTCGTTCACAACAGTGCGTCGTTGTGTGGTGCGCATTATAGGGAAATCCGAAAACAACGCAAGTGTTTTTTTCAGAAAAATTGCAAAAAACTTTAAAAAAACGACCGCTTGATGAAAAACAGAACAAAACCAAGAAAAAACATTCAAATAGCGGTTAATTCTTCGTAAAAATTTACCAATTTATTTTCCCATAGTCTCACACGCCTTCTGTTCACCGTTTTTACAAGCTAATTGGTAATAGGCTAATGCCATTTCTTTATTTGGGCTTGCCACTTTGCCCACCTCATAAAAATAAGCGAGGCGATATTGCGAATACGCTTTGCCTTGTTCGGCTTTTTCAGTAAGTTGAGGGATAGTCAGAAATGCCAAGTTTTCTGCCAATGCAAAAGGTGCAAGAAAACTAGGGTCTGTTGACAATTCATAAAAAATAAGCGAGAGAGTAAAATGTTTATCGCTAAACAAACCAATCACTCCTCGCAATGCCTCGAACACTACTTGATAAGCACTGGACGAAACTAAAGCCTATTTTGCTTGATTTAGGCTTCTATGACAAATCAAATTTAAAATTAACGCTTGAGGGCATTCTGTTCCGCCTTAAAACTGGCTGTCAATGGCGTGATATTCCCGAATACTTTGGTAAATCAAACACCCTCTACCGCAACTTCCGTTATTGGGTGAAAACCGGAAAAATTTTATTTTATTATGTAGAGATGCCAACTCTCTGTCGTCCTTTTATTAAATATAATAAGTTAAAGTTTATCATCAACCTAGTATATTCCTGATCTTTTTAGTAACTCTTCGGATCTCTTCTAAAAAAAACGAGAAATTTTTGTAAGATCGTGAGATCTTAACCAATTTTTCAGGTATCATAACAAACCCTTTTCATTACTATTTTGGAGCAAATCGTGTCTTCCCTTTGGTCTGATTGTTTAAGCCATTTACAAACAAAAGTTTCCGCAACAGATTACAGTACTTGGCTACGTCCACTTCAGGCAGACCTTGTAAATGGGGAACTCGTGCTTTATGCTCAAAATCAGTTTGTAGCGAATTGGGTGCAGGATAAGTTTATTACAGAGATTACAGGTTTAGCTCGTTTTTTGGCTAAAAATGATGAGCTGAAAGTTTCTCTTAGAGTTGGTACTAAGCCGACTGAACAGCAGGCTACACCAGTGGTAGAAAGGGTAGATAGTGATCCTATACCGTCAAACTTACGCACAGGCATTACCGAAACACTCACTTTTGCTAACTTCGTGCAAGGTAAATCCAACCAACTGGCGAAAGCCGTTGCTCAACAAGTTGCGGCAAATCCTGGAGAGAATCACTGCAACCCGTTTTCATTGTATGGTGGAACTGGCTTAGGTAAAACTCACTTATTGCACGCTATTGGTAATGAAATTTTAAGTCATAACCCGAATGCTCGAGTGGTTTATATTCATTCAGAGCGTTTTGTGCAAGATATGGTAAAAGCAATTAAAGCAAATACCATTGAAAATTTTAAGAAATTTTATCGATCGTTAGATGTATTAATGATTGATGATATTCAGTTTTTTGCCAACAAAGAAGTTACACAGGAAGAATTTTTCCATACCTTTAATTCACTCTTTGAACGTAGTAAACAAATCATTGTAACGTCTGATGTATTTCCTAAAAACATTGAAAATATTGAAGAGCGTATTCGTTCTCGTTTGAGCTGGGGCGTAAATGCAGCTATTGAACCGCCAGAGCTTGAAACTCGAGTCGCAATTTTAATGAAAAAAGCTGAAGAACGTGGCGTATATTTAGAAGAAGATGTTGCTTTTTTCCTTGCACAAAAATTACGAACCAACGTAAGAGAGTTGGAAGGAGCATTAAATCGTGCAATTGCGTGGAGCAACTTTACTCATCGTCCGATTACTGTTGATGCGGTGCGTGAAGCCTTAAAAGATCTTATTGCATCTTATGATCATTTAATTACGATTGAAAATATTCAGAAAATCGTTGCGGAATATTACAATATCAAAATGGCGGATCTAAAATCAAAAAGTAGAACTCGATCCGTTGCTCGCCCACGCCAAATGGCGATGGCATTAGCGAAAGAACTGACTAACCATAGCTTGCCTGAAATCGGGCGAGAATTTGGTGGTAGAGATCACACCACTGTAATGCACGCTTGTAAAACAATCAGCGAAATGCGTGGTACAGATAGCAGTATTCAAGAAGATTATACTAATTTAACCCGTAAATTATCGTCTTAAGGAATGGTTATGCAATTTACAATTACTCGTGAACAATTACTAAAACCTCTACAACAGGTTTGTGGGGTATTGAATAGCCGCCCAAGCCTTCCCGTTATTAACAATGTTCTACTCGAAATTGAAGGTAATCGCCTAGCATTAACAGGGACAGATTTAGAAGTAGAATTAACAACCCAAGCAGAGCTGGCACAAGCGGTTAAATCCGCAGGAAAATTTACCATTCCTGCAAAGAAATTCTTAGATATTTGCCGAGCTTTACCAGAAGATAGCGTGATTTCAGTACAATTTGAAGAAGATCGTGCTTTAATTCGTGCAGATCGAAGCAAATTCAATTTAGCAACTTTACCTGCATCGGATTATCCGAACTTAATGGATTGGAAACCTGAAGTAGATTTTACTATCGATCAAGCAACTCTTTCCCGCTTAATTGATGCGACTCAATTTTCAATGGCAAACCAAGATGCACGTTACTTTCTAAATGGAATGAAGTTTGAAACGGAAGGAAATTTATTAAGAACCATCGCCACTGATGGTCATCGCCTTGCAGTTTGTACCATTCCACTAAACCAAGAGCTTTTAACTCATTCAGTGATTGTGCCACGCAAAGCGGTACTTGAGTTAGCTCGTTTAGTTGGGCATAGTGATAATGCGGTACGTTTAGAAATTGGCACGAATAATTTGCGTGTATCAATGGACGGTATCGTCTTTACTTCAAAATTGATTGATGGGCGTTTCCCTGATTATCGCCGAGTATTCCCGCGTAATGCAGATCGTGTATTGGAAGCCGATGCTGAAACCTTAAAACGCTCTTTGGTGCGTGTGGCGATTTTATCCAATGAACGTTTTCGTGGAGTACGTTTAGCATTAAGCCAGAATTTACTGAAATTAACCGCAAATAACCCAGAGCAAGAAGAAGCAGAAGAAATTGTTGATGTTTCTTACGAAAATGTGGAAATGGAAATTGGCTTTAATATCAGCTACTTATTAGATGTATTAAATACGTTGAAATGCCAACGTGTTCGCATTAACTTAGTTGATGCAAACTCAAGTTGTTTAATTGAAGATTGTGATAATTCAACGGCGGAATATGTCATAATGCCGATGCGTTTATAATCAAAAATCTAACCGCTTGTAATGTCATTATCTCGTTTAATTATCAATAATTTTCGTAATTTAACTGCCGTGGATCTCGAATTGAGCCACGGCTTTAACTTTTTAATTGGTGAAAATGGGAGTGGCAAAACTAGCCTACTTGAAGCCATTTTCTATTTAGGGCACGGCAGATCCTTTAAAAGCCATATCAGTAATCGGGTAATCAACTACGAACACGATCATTTTGTGTTATTCGGTAGAGTGGAAGAAGCTAAACACGAATGGTCAGTAGGGTTACAAAAAACCAGACAGGGCGATACCACACTCAAAATCAATGGTGAAGATGGAAAAAAGATTTCCGATCTCGCTCATTTATTGCCAATGCAAGTAATTACACCAGAAGGGCTGACTTTGTTAAATGGTGGGCCAACCTATCGCCGAGCTTTTCTTGATTGGGGATTATTTCATCAGCATAATGAATTTTATAACCATTGGGCAAACCTCAAACACTTACTTAAACAGCGAAATGCAGCCTTAGCTCAAGTCCGAAATTATGCAGAATTACGCCCTTGGGATATCGAATTAGCAAAATTAGCTCATCTTGTGAGTGATATGCGAGCTACCTATGCAGAAGCTCTCCGCCCTGAAATTGAAAAAACCTGCCAATTCTTCTTACCCGAATTAGAAATTAGCGTCAGCTTTCATCAAGGCTGGGAAAAAGAGAGTGAATATAGCGAGATTTTAATGCAAGGTTTTGAGCGAGATCGCACTGTGGGGTACACGATGGTTGGGCCACAAAAAGCAGATTTCCGCTTTAGAGCCAATGGATTACCAGTGGAAGATGTTCTCTCTCGTGGGCAGTTAAAATTACTGATGTGTGCATTACGTTTGGCACAAGGGGAATATTTAATTGCACAAAAATCTCGCCAATGTTTATTTTTGATTGATGATTTTGCATCAGAGCTAGACCCAACCAAAAGAGCCTTATTAGCAGAACGCTTACGTCAAAGCGGTTCACAAGTTTTCGTTACCGCTATTACTCAAGATCAGCTTAACCAAATGCAGTGGCAAGACCAACAGTCAGATAAACGTTTTAGCGTAAAACAAGGGAAAATAGAGCTTTTGTAAGTTGATAAAAATTAAGGAAACACAATGGAAAGACAGACTTTTAAATCGGCAGTTCTAACGCGTTTACTACGCTATACTCAAATTTATACCACTTCTGACCCAAGTAGCAAAACGATTCCTAGCTCACCACAGCAGTGGGATTTGCTTCGCCTATTACGAGATGAAATGACGGAAATGGGGCTAACGGAAGTTGAGCTAGATGAACGTGGTTTTGTAATGGCAACGTTGCCTGCAAATATCTCACAGGATATTCCTGTATTGGGGTTATTAGCACACGTAGATACTAGCCCAGATTTTAATGGTAAAGATGTTAAACCACAGGTTATTGAACAATACGATGGTAACGATATTGTATTGCAAGGCAGTGACGATATTCTGTCGCCAAAAGATTTCCCTAATTTACTAAAATTACAACAACACACTTTAGTAACGACTGACGGCACTTCATTACTTGGAGCTGATGATAAATCGGGTATTGCGATTATTCTTTCTGCGGCAGAGTACTTGCTTAATCACTCCGAAATTCCCCACGGTAAAATCCGAATTGGCTTTACTACTGATGAAGAAATTGGACGTGGCACAGAAGGTTTTGATGTAAAAAAATTTGGTGCTGATGTCGCTTATACCCTTGATGGTGGGCCTTTGGGCGAATTACAGTATGAGAATTTTAATGCTGACGCTGCAACAGTTACCTTCTTTGGACGTAGCGTTCACCCTGGTACAGCTAAAGGTAAAATGATCAACGCTTTTGAACGAGCCTGTGAGTTTCAATACCGCCTACCGCCGCATAATACTCCTGCGACGAGCGAAGGGCGTGAAGGCTTTATGTTGTTGCATCATATTGACGGTGCTTTAGATCAGTGCCAACTGCACTATATTTTACGCAGTTTTAGTCGTGAAGAGTTGGCAATGTATGGAGAATATTTGCGACAAACAATGGCAGAAATGCAGCAGATCTACGGAGAGAAGTGCGGTAAAGTCGAAATTAACGAGCAATACCGCAATATGCACGAAGTGGTAAAAAACTATCCTTATTTAATTGAAATTGCTCAACAAGTAATGGAACAAAACGGTATTATTCCAAATCTTGAGCCTATTCGTGGCGGTACAGATGGCTCAAATCTCTCTTTTATGGGGCTACCAACACCTAATTTATTTACGGGTGGCGAAAACTTCCACGGGCGTTTTGAATTTATCTCTGTTGATGTAATGGCACAAGCCACCCAAGTAGTTATCGGTATTGCGAAAGCCTTTACTGAATATAAATTCTAAAAATAAGCGGTTGGATTTTTGGGATATTTTGTAACAGCATTATTTTTAGGTGTAATGGACAAAATGGTTGCTGATTTACCCATTACACCACCTAAAAGAAAAGCGAGTAGATTTAGCAAAAGTTTTGTAAAATATACCCGCTTTTATATGAGACTCAAAAAGCCATTAAAGCCATTATGGCTTATAGATAAACTCTACACCTTCATCATCTTCTTCAGTCCAACCATCATCATCTAAATCGTCCCAATCATCTTCAGTGATAGGGTTTTGCATTGCTTGTTGATGATAATCGTCCCATTTGAATGCCACTTCTTCAGGTGCTTTTTCTTCTGCTTCAACACGAGGGTTGGCTTCAATAAAGTCCATAATATCACGCGTTAAGGCTTGTACATTCTCACCTGTTGCGGCAGAAATGAGATAGTAATCACCTTCCCAGCCAATTTCTTCGACAATTTTTTCTGCTCGCTCACGAGCTTCTTCTTCGCCGATGGTATCAATTTTATTGAATACCAACCATTGTGGTTTATCCGCAAGTTTCTCACTGTATTGATAAAGCTCTGATTCAATAATTGAGATATTTTGTGCAGGATCACTTTCATCAATCGGCATAATATCCACTAAGTGAATCAGCACTCGACAGCGTTCTAAATGTTTTAAGAAACGAATACCTAAACCAGCACCTTCCGCTGCTCCTTCAATTAAGCCTGGGATATCTGCAACAACAAAGCTGCGATCAGCCCCAACACGAGCCACACCTAGACTTGGCACTAAAGTAGTAAAAGGATAATCTGCAACTTTTGGTTTCGCTGCTGAAACTGCACGAATAAAGGTTGATTTACCTGCGTTCGGTAATCCGAGCATTCCAACATCTGCCAATAACATCAACTCAAGCATTAAATCTCGTTTTTCGCCTGGCGTACCGTTCGTTTTTTGGCGTGGAGCTCGATTGACAGAAGATTTAAAGCGAGTATTTCCCAAACCGTGATAGCCACCTTTCGCCACTAACATTTTCATTCCGTGGCGGGTTAAATCTCCAATGACTTCTTGCGTGTCATTATCAATCGCTCGTGTTCCAACAGGAACGCGTAAAGTAATATCTTTCCCACGATGTCCTGTACAGCCTGCACTACGACCATTTTCACCACGTCCTGCGGCAAAACGTTTTTCAAAGCGGTAGTCTATGAGCGTATTTAGGTTTTCATCAGCGATAAGATAAACATCACCACCATCACCGCCATCACCGCCATCAGGGCCACCTTTTGGAATAAATTTTTCTCGGCGAAAGCTCACACAGCCATTTCCGCCATCACCTGCTTCAACACGAATAAGTGCTTCATCAATAAACTTCATTTTTTCTCCTAATTACAGAATGCAAAAGATTAGTCGTATCTAACCGCTTGTCTTCTGCTTATTTATTCTTTTTAATTAATTTTTGCCCGATAATTGAGTACATTGCTCCGAAAATGACGATAATTGCACCGATATAGCTTAATAAATTCATTTCAAGAGGTTCAAAAACATCAGGGTATAACCAATGTGCTAAATGGCTAAATAGCATCGTAAAAATAGGGATCAACACCGTTACCACACTGACTTTCGATGCTTGCCAGTGATTTAATGCTTCCGCATAAGCTCCATAGGCAATTAAGGTATTTAAACAGCAAAAAATAAAACAGCCTAGCACCCAGCCGTTCATTTCATTTACTTGTGTTGGGCTGGCAAAAGGTGTCATTACCAAACCACACCCAATATAGATCATCAACAAAATTTGTTGTGAATTAAAATTTGCTGATAATAATTTTTGTGCAATACCATAGGCAACCCAAACCATTGAAGAAATTGCACCAATCAATACGCCAATCGCATAAGCGTTGAGCTGAAGAATTTCACCTAGTCGATCATTAAAAAATGCCACTAACCCAACTAACAGTAATACTAAGCCTATTTTTTGATGTGCTGCGAATTGTTCTTTAAAAATCACTACGCTACATAACATCATTGTAAAAGGGGATAATTGCCATAAAACTTGACTAGTTGTTGGTGAAATAAAATGTAAAGCGTAGCTTGAGCCAAAGAAATATAAACTTAAACCAATTACACCTAAAATCATTAACAGTAAAATTTTAGGTGTGAAAGCGGTAAGTTTAGGTAATTTTTTTGCAAAACCTAAAATCAATATCAATCCAGCTGCTGCTACAATAAAACGAAACCAAACTAATGTTTGGGCATCAATGACAGAAATCGCTTTTTGGGCTGCAATGGGTAATCCGCCCCACGTTGCAGTCGCTAATAATGCAAGATTAAAACCGAGTAAAGGTTTATAGCTCATACTGAATTTCTCCTTAACTGGCGGCGATAAAACAGTTTATGCCCAGCTGCCGCCGATAATGCACCAAGCACAACAAACATTGCTCCAATATAACTTAGTGTATTTAAATAAGGTTCTGCAAAATGAGTAGGATCAAACCAATAAGCCATTTCGCTAAATATAATCGTTAAAATAGGTATTTGTGGCATTATCATACTGACTTTAGCGACTTCCCAACGGTTTAGTGCTTCAGCATAACAGCCATACGCAATAATCGTGTTTAAACAGCAGAAAATTAAACAACCTAGTGTGAATGTCGATAAATGCTGTGTTTGGGCTACATTCGCAAAAGGGGTAAAGACTAAAGCACAGCCCGCATAAATCGCCAAGAGAATTTGCTGAGAGTTAAAACGTTGTAGCATCATTTTTTGTGCAAGTCCGTAACAAACCCAGATTAAACTTGCCCCAATACCGATAAATACACCGAGAGAAAAGCTATTCATTTCTGCAAAATCGGCAAATCGGTCATTAAAAAAGAGTGGTAAACCAATCAGCAATAAACCTAGCCCTAACTTTTGGTGAACACCTAAGCGTTCTTTAAATAAGAAAATACCGCTCAGTAACATTGAGAAAGATGAAAGCGGGCTAAGTACTTGGCTAGTTGTTGCTGGGATATATTTTAGCGAAAGGTTATACAAATAGAAATTTGCGGCTAACCCAAGTACACCTAATAATACAAACCAGCGATATTTAGCAGTAAAAGCGGTCAGTTTTGGCAATTTTTTTGTAAAAAGCAAAATAAAGAAAACACCAAACATTGCCACCACAAAACGAAACCAAACTATTGTTTGTGCATTCATTGCAGTCAGCACAGGTTGTAATGCGATAGGCAAAATGCTCCACATTATTGCTGCAGTAAGTGCCAAGAAAAAGCCAAGAACAGGTTGCTGATTCACTTTTGCCCCCTTAATAAAAAACCCCGCTAATATAGCGAGGTTCTCATCAATCTAATTTGAAGATTATTCAGCAACGATGCTTACATATTTACGGCTTTTTTCGCCTTTAACTTCAAATTTAACTTTACCGTCTGCAGTTGCAAATAAAGTATGGTCTTTACCAATACCTACATTTGTACCAGCGTGGAATTTTGTACCACGTTGACGAACGATAATGCTACCTGCTAAAACAGACTCGCCACCGAAACGTTTAACACCAAGGCGTTTAGCTTCAGAATCACGACCGTTACGAGTTGAACCACCAGCTTTTTTAGTTGCCATCTACTTGATCTCCTCTGAAATTATGCTTGAATCCCAGTGATTTTCACTTCTGTGAACCACTGACGATGACCTTGTTGTTTACGGCTGTGTTTACGACGACGGAATTTAACGATACGAATTTTATCGCCACGACCGTGTGAAACAACTTCAGCTACTACTTTACCACCAGCAACAACTGGGGTACCAATTTTAACATCTTCACCGTTAACGACCATTAACACTGAGTCGAACTCAACTTTCTCACCAGTTGCTACTTCAAGTTTTTCTAAACGAACAACTTGACCTTCGCTTACTCGGTGTTGTTTGCCGCCACTTTGGAAAACTGCGTACATATTTACTCCGCTAAATAGTGCCTTTCGCTTTGCGTTTGGCACTCTCAAATTCATATAAAATAGGTTTGCAATTCTACGCAAAAACTCATCATAGAGCAAGCATCAATTTCATAAAAATCTTATTTTCTTGTAAAAATTTTGTTCAGTGCAAAGTTTCAACGCTTTTTCTACAAAGGGGTAAATAAATTAAAAAGATCTAACACCTGAATTTATCAGGATCGTTAGATCTTCTCTTTTTATTGCTTTTTGAAAGATGAAAAATACTTAATGCGCTTTCCACTCACCATTTACAGCAGTACCTAACACATTGAATTGATTGTCAAATACAGCTAAGTTTGCAATTTTCCCAACTTCAATCGATCCTAAATGATCATCAACGTGGATCGCTTTAGCAGGATATAGCGTACACATACGGATCGCTTCTTCAAGTGAAATATCAGTATGTTGGATAACATTACGAATTGACTCAATCATTGTAACTGCGGCACCACCTAAGCTACCAAACTCATCAATACATTTGCCGTCTTTATAAAGGACTTTCTTACCGACAAAAATAAAATGATCGATATTCGCACCTGCTGGTGCAACTGCATCGGTAACAATCACCAATTTATCGCCTTTCGCTTTTTTGGCAATGCGTACATTGCTCCAATCAACGTGTAAGCCATCAACAATAATACCAGTATAAATATCGCTATCTAACACTGCCCCGACAACACCGCCTTCACGACCAGAACTGATAGGCGACATTGCATTATGTAAATGCGTTGCAAATGAAATACCTTGTTCGATACGCTGTTTAGCTTGCTCATAAGTGGCATTTGAATGCCCAATAGATACGATAATCCCAGCATCAACAAATTTTTGAATATGATCTGCAGTACCATTTTCTGCGGCTATGGTTAATTTAGTAATCACATCACCGTTATTGCAAAGAAAATCGATCATCTCACCGCTTGCTTCACGAATATATTCAGGGCGATGTACCCCTTTTTTCGCTACGCTTAAATAAGGCCCTTCTAAATGTAAACCCAATGCCTGATTTTTATATTTTGCCAAATAATCACGCATTACTTGTACAGCTTGTTTCATACCTTCATCAGGTGATGTAATAAAGGTTGGTAAGTAGCTTGTTGTGCCTGATTTTAGGTTCGTTTCTTGCATAATCTCAAGTGTACGAACACTAATATCTTCATTAAACATTACACCGCCACAACCATTTAATTGTAAATCAATAAAACCTGCGGATAAATTCGCCCCTTTAAGGTCAATTTTATCAAGATCTTTAGGTAACTCTTGCTGATGAACAATTGCATCAATCTTATCATCTTTAACAATCACTGCGTGTTGATAAAGAACATCATTGCCAGTGTAAACTACACAATTTGTCAGTGCATAATGACTCATTTTCTCTCCTAGCGAGCAACATTTTGCTCTAGCTGTTTGAAATATTTAACCGTTTTAACTTTAAGCTCTTGCGTTGCAGGTTCATCACATACCACGATCGCACGGCGATGTAATTGTAACGCACTGATTGTCCATAAATGATTTACAGGGCCTTCTACACAGGCTTGCAGAGCAAGTGCTTTATTATGCCCCGTAACTAAAATTAACACTTCTTCCGCATCTAATAATGTGCCAACTCCCACCGTTAAAGCAAATTTTGGTACTTGATTTACATCATTATTAAAGAAACGAGAATTTGCAATTAAAGTATCTTCCGTTAAAGTCTTAATACGAGTACGAGAACTTAATGATGATGCGGGTTCATTAAACGCAATGTGTCCATCTACGCCTACACCACCCATAAATAGATGAATTTTGCCATAAGAACGAATTTTCTCCTCATAACGTTCACATTCTGCATCAACATCTTCAGCCATACCATCAAGTAAGTTGATATTTTGTGGCTGAATATCAATATGGTTGAATAAATTTTCGTGCATAAAAGTGTGATAGCTTTCGGGATGTTCTTTTGGTAAACCGACATATTCATCCATATTGAAGGTAACCACATTCTTAAAGCTCACTTCCCCTGCTTGATAGAGCTTAATTAACTCTTTGTAGGTTTTTTGCGGCGTTCCCCCTGTTGGCAGCCCCAGCACAAATGGCTTTTCTGCCGTTGGTTGAAACGCATTGATCTTATCAACGATATAACGAGCAGTCCATTGACTTACTTGGTCTGCACATTCCAAAGGTACTAAACGCATAATAATCTCCTAAACAAACCATTTTGAAATAAAACTTCAATTTTTATATTATAAGAGAAAATATACTTCATTTGTAATAATTTTCATCCAAAATTTGAATAAGATCACAATTTTATTTGTGATTACCCTGCTTAAAAAAGCTAGACCATTATTTTTAAGATATGTTGTTTTTTACATTTAGAACTAATGGGAATAAGGAATGGGGAATAGAGAATGAGAAATAGACGGAACAGGGTATTTAGAAAGTAAAAAACACAAGCTAATCCACTTGTAGATTAAGGTTGAGGGAAAAGTCTGCGAGAGTGGATAATAAAGTTGATGTAAACAGTATCATTGAGTATTTCATAAACAATTCGATATCCTCTACAAAAAGCTTCACGACTTCCATCTTCTCTCACTCTTCCTATCGCTGTCGGCATAAAACCAATTAAATTGATTTTATCGTATATATCATTCATTAATTTAATGCCACTTTCTATCGAATAAGTATATTCAATAACATTACTTACAATCTCATCAATATGTTTCTGTGCTGTTTGCGTGATGATAATTTTAGGCATATGCTCGCATTTCCATCTCGGAAAGTTCCTTAGCTTTACGTTCCACTAGTGCTTGAGTTTTTGCTCTTGATTCTTCAAATGTTAAAACTTTGCCATTTTTGATATCTTCACGAGATTCCCTTAGTTTTTGAGCCAAAAACTCATCATACCCTTTTTCTTTAAACATAAGTTGCTCCTATAAAAACAGACAATTTGGGGCATTGTCTGCTTTTAGTATTGGGTTGTCAAATCAGGCTAATACTTAATAAACTAAAAATTGTTAGTTTTCACCAACCGACAAACCACTTGCCCCGCAGTTTTCTCTTTGATGACTTGCCAGTTTTCAGGCAAATTAAGTGGAGGGTGTGTCTTTTCGGTTTCGATATAAATTAAGCTATTGTTCGCTAACCAGTCATTATTGGCTAGGTGAGTTAATACTTGGGGAACGAATCCTTGATGAAAGGGCGGATCAACAAAAATAATGTCAAAAGGTTCAGTAGTATTTTTTTGAGATAAGTAGCTCAAACTATCAGTATGAATAACGGTTCCTTTATCACATTTTAAGCTGATAAGGTTTTTCTTTAGCTGATGTGTGGCATTTGCAAATTTTTCTAAGAAAACCACCGCTTGTGCTTGACGTGAAAGGGCTTCAATACCCAGTGAGCCACTGCCAGCAAAGCAATCTAAACAACGGGCATTCGCAATATCCATCATTAGCCAGTTAAACAGCGTTTCTTTCATTCTATCGGTGGTTGGGCGTAAGCCTTCCGCATTCAAAACAGGGAGCTTGCGACCACGCCACAAGCCTGCAATTACCCGCACTTCTCCCAATGGGACATTTTGTTCAGAATTTCGAACTTTTTTCATACACAATCACAAAAATAGTTATTAAAAATGATAAACTACCGCAAGTTTATTCCATTTTTAAACAAAATGGATTTTTTAATTTTACGAGAGAGCAAAAAAATGGCAGATGAAAAGAAGAAAAAAGGGTTTTGGTCGTGGTTAGGCTTTGGGAAAAAAGAAGAAACAGAAACAACGCCAAGAGCAGAAATAGAACAACCACAAGAGCCACAGCAGGCAGAGCCTGAAGAAAATCTAGAACAAACCAGTTCACAAGCGGTAACTTCGTCTTCTGAATCTACAAATATAGAACCAGTAAAAGAAAATGAAGAACCGACCGCTTCTGATAATGTTGAACCTTCTGTACTCACTCAAAATGTAGAGTATTTAACTGAAAAAGGTGAGCAATTAGCTGAAATAGCCGAACGTATCGAAGATGTTGTGGATACAGCCAAAGAACAAGTTACAGATAAGATTGAGCAAGTTAGCGACACAATCGAGCAATTTGAAGAACAGTTCGCAGAACAAGCCGAAACAGTGCTAGAGGTTGCACAAGAGAAGATTGAAGACCTTCAACAACAAGCGAAGACCTTTATTGATGAAGTTAAAGAAACTATTGAAGATAAAGTAACGGAAGAGCAAACAGAAATTGAGCTTAATGCTGAACAACACACTGAAACTGAAGATATTCCAAGCGAAATAAATCAAACTTCTGCGGATGAAACCGAAATTGCAGAAATTGCAAATGTTGTAGAAGAACAGCCCGCTTCTGATGAATATCAAGAGAAACCAAGTAGTGAAGGTGGCTTTTTCAGCCGTTTAATTAAAGGATTGATTAAAACGAAAGAGAGCATTGGCTCAGGTTTCCGAAATTTCTTTCGTGGCAAGAAAATTGATGACGAACTCTTTGAAGAATTAGAAGAGCAACTGTTAATTGCCGATTTAGGAATGCCGACCACCACAAAAATTATTAACAACCTAACGCAACACGCAACCAAACAGCAGTTAAGAGATGCGGAATTACTCTATCAACAATTAAAATTAGAGCTTGCCGATGTATTAAAACCCGTTGCAAAGCCATTAGAAATCAGCGAGAAAAAACCGTATGTCATTTTAATGGTAGGGGTAAATGGCGTTGGTAAAACCACAACTATCGGGAAATTAGCACGCAAATTCCAAGCGGAAGGAAAATCGGTAATGTTAGCCGCTGGCGATACTTTCCGAGCGGCCGCAGTCGAACAGCTACAAGTGTGGGGCGAACGTAATCATATTCCAGTTGTCGCACAAGCTACTGGGGCAGACTCAGCATCAGTGATTTTTGATGCAATGCAATCTGCGGCTGCGAAAGGCATTGATGTGTTAATTGCCGATACCGCAGGGCGTTTACAGAATAAAAATAATTTAATGGACGAGCTGAAAAAAATCGTGCGTGTAATGAAAAAATATGATGAAACCGCACCGCACGAAATTATGCTAACACTAGATGCGGGTACAGGGCAAAATGCCATTAGCCAAGCAAAATTATTTAATGAAGCCGTTGGTTTAACAGGGATTACCATTACTAAACTTGATGGTACAGCAAAAGGTGGGGTGATCTTTGCCATTGCTGATCAGTTTAATATTCCTATTCGCTTTATCGGGGTAGGCGAAAAAATTGATGATTTACGCCCGTTTAATGCCGATGAATTTATTGAAGCCTTATTCGCACACGAGGACGAAAAATAATGATCAGATTTCATAATGTAAGCAAAGCCTACAAAGGCGGTGGCAGACCTGCTCTGCAAGGTATCAGTTTCCATCTGCAACAAGGCGAAATGGCGTATATCACAGGGCATTCAGGTGCAGGAAAAACCACATTGCTTAAACTCATTATGGGAATTGAACGTGCTAATGGCGGACAAGTTATTTTTAACGGACACGACATTACTCGTCTTGCTGAACACGAACTGCCATTTTTACGTCGTCAAATTGGAATGGTACATCAAAATTATAGCTTACTGACTGATCGTTCCATTCTCGATAATGTAGCATTACCGCTGATTATTATGGGCGTTGAACAGTCGATTGTTGAACGTGAAGCGAGAATGGCACTTGAGCGTGTTGGGTTGCAAAATAAAGCGAATTTCCTACCGCTTCATCTTTCAGGTGGAGAACAACAACGAGTTGATATTGCTCGAGCGATTGTTCATCGTCCACAACTACTTCTTGCGGATGAACCAACAGGAAACCTTGATGATAAACTGTCTTTTGAAATTTTCCGTCTATTTGAAGAATTTAATAAAGCTGGCACTACGGTTTTGATTGCAACTCACGATACAAACATTATTGCCCAACGTCCGAAACCTTGCTTAGTGCTAGAAGAAGGGCATTTAAAGGGCTAATCAAGGTGGAATAAAGGAAAAGAACAAATGCGACATATTTTTAATCATACTCAAACCCGTTATATCTTACGTTCTATCTGGCAAGATCTAATTAAACGTAAATTTGGTATTTTAATGACTGTACTGGTTATTGCGGTCTCATTGACCATTCCAACTGTCAGCTATTTACTCTGGAAAAATACCAGCCAAGCAGCCAGTCAATTCTATCCAGAACCTGAATTAACTGTTTATCTGCATAAAAACTTAGCTGAACACGATGTGAATGCAGTAGTTGAACGTATCCGTCAATTTGATATGGAAAAAATTGAGAGTTTAAACTACATCTCTCGCCAGCAAAGTTTAGAGGAATTTCGAACTTGGTCTGGCTTTGGCAGTGCCTTAGATATTCTAGATGATAACCCATTGCCTGCGGTGGTTGTGTTAAAGCCGAAGAAAGCCTTTACATCACCTGAAGAAATGCTCACTTTGCGTGATGGATTACAAAAAGTAAAAGGTGTGCAAGAAGTCCGCCTAGATAATGGTTGGTTAGAAAAACTGACTGCTTTAACTCAAATGATTGCTCGTGTTGCGGTAACTTGTACCTTGTTAATGTTTATCGCTGTATTTTTAGTTATCAGTAATAGTGTGCGTTCAGATGTATCAAATAGCCGACAATCCATTACTGTAATGCAGCTATTAGGTGCAACAGAACATTTTATTTCTCGCCCATTTATCTATATGGGAATGTTCTACGGTTTCTTCGGCAGCTTATTAGCCATTCTATTTAGTATGCTAACAATCAGCTATTTTACAGGGGTTGTACGTTATGTTGCGGATATGTTTACTGTTAAATTTGAGCTACATTCTTTCAGCCTTGGCGAAATACTACTTGTTATCGTCAGCACCGTTTTTCTCGGCTGGCTCTCAGCCCAACTTGCCACTAACCGCCACATTCAAAAACTTGGGGCGAAGTATTAAAAAAGAGATACATACTGATGAGTACAGCACATATTTTCGAACAATATCAAGCGATGTTGAAAAATTGGGAATATCTAGTAAAAGATAAACGTAATCTCACCGCTTGTACGACATCCAATTTAAACTCATAGTATAACTAGCACAACTAATCCATTGATTCCATCGTTATTATACTGATTATTGGACAAGTTGAAAAAGCTAACGAATGAGTGATCTATTTTTATGATGTTGAAGGTAAAATTCAACCACTTGTTGTTTGAAAGGTTGGTTGAATTTTGTCATAAAAAATCTGTACCTTAATGAGTTGGTTGTTTAGTCCAGCTCCTGGGGTTCAGATCAATTTACTCACCGCTTATTCTGATTATTTCACCGCTAAGTGTAATTTTTTGATGATGAAATTAAGCAAGATGCCATATAGTGGTAAAAATAAGATAAGGCTGACAACTAGTTTGAAAGCGTAATCGACAGTGCCGATCGCAAACCAATGCTCTGCCATATAAGGATCGCTACTTTGATAGAAAGCCACAGCAAAGAATACCAAGGTATCAATTAAGCTCCCAAAGGTTGTCGAACTTGCTGGAGCTAACCACCAATTTTTACCTTGACGTAAGCGGTTAAATACAAAAATATCCATTAACTGCCCCACTGCATAGCCTGCAAAACTTGCTAGTGCGATACGAAATACAAATAAGTTAAATTCGGTCAAGGTTGTCAAACCTTGAAATGTGCCTTCAAAGAAAATCACTGAAATAATGTAACTTGTGATCAACGCTGGGAACATCACTAAGAAAATAATTCGGCGAGCTAAATCTGCACCAAAAACCCGTACGGTTAAGTCGGTGGCGAGGAAGATAAATGGAAAGCTGAACGTTCCCCAAGTTGTTGGAATAACGCTTTCTGTAAAAGGCAGCTTTATCTCAAAAGTGATTTGCACAAGGTAATTGCTAATCGTGATAATAAAGATGTGGAATAGCGAGAGTAAACACAAAGAGCGACGCACTTGTGCATCGGAAAAGTTAAGAATAGTCATATTGTACCTTTTTGTTTAAAAATTGGGGTTAGGGAACCCAAAATGAAAATAGGGGCGGAATGATACTCGCCATAATGAAAAGATCAAGTAAATTTAGTGTTGAGTGACTAAAATTTGCGTAGTAGGATGTGTAGAAGATCAGATTCGATCTGACAAATCACTACAAAAAGTGCAATCTTGCCTTGCTATATCAATTTCTTATTATTGACTAGGGGGCATAATACCCTTATAATTCAGCGTCCTTTTGTCTATAAAGGCGAAAGGCTTTTTTGTAATTTTTTAATTTTAACTGGAGCTTAATTAATGGCAACTATCAACCAGCTAGTACGCAAACCGCGTGTGAAAAAGGTTGTAAAAAGCAACGTTCCTGCATTAGAGGCTTGCCCGCAGAAACGTGGTGTATGTACTCGTGTATATACTACAACTCCTAAAAAACCAAACTCAGCATTACGTAAAGTATGCCGTATTCGTTTAACGAATGGTTTTGAGGTTACTTCTTATATCGGTGGTGAAGGTCATAACCTTCAAGAACACAGTGTTGTATTGATCCGTGGTGGTCGTGTTAAAGACTTACCAGGTGTGCGTTACCACACAGTACGCGGTGCATTAGACTGTGCAGGCGTAAAAGACCGTAAACAAGGTCGTTCTAAATACGGCGTAAAACGTCCTAAATCTTAATGGTTCTCCGTTAAGTAAGGCCAAACGTCTAAATTTAATATTTAAACCATAAACTCCAGTCAAATGTGATAATTATCACGCAAGATGAGTTTTGGATATCCTGAAGATTTATAATACGGAGAAATTAAAATGCCACGTCGTCGTGATGTAGGTCAACGCAAGATCCTCCCAGATCCAAAGTTCGGATCAGAATTGCTTGCAAAATTCATTAATGTTTTAATGGTAGATGGTAAAAAATCTATCGCAGAATCAATCGTTTATGCTGCGTTAGATACTTTAGCACAACGTTCAGGTAAAGATGCATTAGAAGCATTTGATGCAGCACTTGAAAACGTGCGTCCAACCGTTGAGGTTAAATCTCGCCGCGTTGGTGGTTCTACTTACCAAGTACCAGTAGAAGTTCGTCCAACTCGTCGTAATGCGTTAGCAATGCGTTGGATTATCGAAGCTGCTCGTAAACGTGGTGATAAATCAATGGCACTTCGTTTAGCTAACGAACTTTCAGATGCAGCAGATAACAAAGGCTCAGCAGTGAAAAAACGTGAAGATGTTCACCGTATGGCTGAAGCTAACAAAGCATTTGCTCACTATCGTTGGTAATTTTGTAGGCTTCATCTCAAAGTTTGTGATGAAGCCTCTTACTATATAAATAAATTCACATTAGATTCCAAATAAGGTAATAATAATGGCTCGTGTAACTCCTATTGAGCGCTATCGTAACATCGGTATTAGTGCTCACATCGACGCAGGTAAAACAACTACCTCTGAGCGTATCCTTTTCTACACAGGTGTAAGTCACAAAATCGGTGAAGTACACGATGGTGCAGCGACGATGGACTGGATGGAACAAGAACAAGAGCGTGGTATCACAATCACCTCAGCTGCAACAACAGCGTTCTGGTCTGGTATGTCACAACAATATCCACAACACCGTATCAACGTTATCGATACTCCAGGACACGTTGACTTTACAATCGAAGTTGAACGTTCAATGCGTGTTCTTGATGGTGCGGTAATGGTTTACTGTGCGGTAGGTGGTGTTCAACCACAATCAGAAACAGTATGGCGTCAAGCAAACAAATACCAAGTACCACGTATTGCGTTCGTAAATAAAATGGACCGTACAGGTGCTAACTTCCTACGCGTTGTTGAGCAAATCAAAACTCGTTTAGGCGGTAACTCTGTTCCTCTTCAACTTCCTATCGGTGCAGAAGAAAACTTCAAAGGTGTAGTTGATTTAATCAAAATGAAAGCAATCAACTGGAATGAAGCAGACCAAGGTATGACTTTCACTTATGAAGATATTCCTGCAGATATGTTAGAAGCGTGTGAAGAATGGCGTAATAACTTAGTAGAAGCAGCAGCAGAAGCTTCAGAAGAGTTAATGGAAAAATTCTTCTCTGGTGAAGAATTAAGCGAAGAAGAAATCAGATCTGCATTACGTCAGCGTGTATTAGCAGGTGAAGTAATTCCTGTTTGCTGTGGTTCTGCATTTAAAAACAAAGGTGTTCAAGCAATGCTTGACGCGGTAATTGATTACTTACCAGCACCAACAGATATCCCAGCAATTAAAGGTATTAACTTAGATGAAACTGAAGGCGAGCGTCACGCAAGCGATGAAGAGCCATTCTCATCTTTAGCATTCAAAATTGCAACAGACCCATTCGTAGGTAACTTAACCTTCTTCCGTGTGTACTCAGGTGTAATTAACTCGGGTGACACAGTAATGAACTCTGTGAAGCAAAAACGTGAGCGTTTTGGTCGTATCGTTCAAATGCACGCAAACAAACGTGAAGAGATCAAAGAAGTTCGTGCGGGCGATATCGCTGCTGCAATCGGCTTAAAAGATGTTGGTACAGGTGATACATTATGTGCTATCGATGCACCAATCATTCTTGAGCGTATGGAATTCCCAGAGCCAGTAATCTCTGTTGCAGTAGAACCAAAAACTAAAGCAGACCAAGAGAAAATGGGTCTTGCATTAGGTCGTCTTGCTCAAGAAGACCCTTCATTCCGTGTTCACACAGATGAAGAGTCAGGCGAAACTATCATCTCTGGTATGGGTGAGTTACACTTAGATATTATCGTTGACCGTATGAAACGTGAATTCAAAGTTGAAGCGAACATCGGTAAACCACAAGTATCTTATCGTGAAACTATCCGTACTCGTGTTAATGACGTTGAAGGTAAACACGCAAAACAATCTGGTGGTCGTGGTCAGTACGGTCACGTTGTTATCGACTTATACCCATTAGATGCTGAAGGCCCAGGCTATGAGTTCGTAAACGAAATCAAAGGTGGCGTAATTCCTGGTGAATATATCCCAGCAGTTGATAAAGGTATCCAAGAACAGCTTAAATCTGGTCCATTGGCAGGTTACCCAGTAGTAGATTTAGGTGTGCGTTTACACTTCGGTTCATACCACGATGTTGACTCATCAGAATTAGCGTTTAAACTTGCAGCATCTTTAGCATTTAAAGCTGCGTTCGCAAAAGCAAACCCAGTTCTACTTGAGCCAATTATGAAGGTAGAAGTTGAAACTCCACCTGACTATGTTGGTGATGTAATCGGTGACTTAAGCCGTCGTCGTGCTATGGTAAACGGTCAAGAAGCAAACGAATTTGTTGTTAAAATCAATGCGGAAGTTCCACTTTCAGAGATGTTTGGTTATGCAACAGACCTTCGTTCACAAACTCAAGGTCGTGCGTCATACTCAATGGAACCATTGAAATATGCTGAAGCACCATCAAGCGTTGCTGCTGCAGTAATTGAAGCACGTAAAAAATAATTTATTAGTTAAATAAAAATCCGTAGTGTATTTCGCACTACGGAATATCAACAAAGGAAACATTAGCAATGTCTAAAGAAAAATTTG
>NZ_LEKM01000190.1 GCF_009761375.1 Ursidibacter arcticus
CCTCAGCCTGAACCGCAACCTCAGCCTGAACCGCAACCTGAGCCTGAACCGCAACCTCAGCCTGAACCACAACCTCAGCCTGAACCGCAACCTCAGCCTGAACCACAACCTCAGCCTGAGCAACCAACACCTAAAATCACTATCAATGATATAAGTGACGATAATGTCTTAAATAAAAGTGAGAGCGAGAGTAATGTTTCTTTAACAGGCAATGTTGAATATCAAGGTACTCAACCAATTAAATTACAAGCGGTCATTAACCAAGAAAAATTTGCAATTACTTTAAATGAAGATAAAACGTGGAGTGTTGAGATTCCGGGCGAAAAATTAAAACAGAACCAAGGAATAAACAACCTAAAAGTTATCGCTACTTTAGTCAATTCAGAAGAAACACTTACAGAAGAAAATAAAGAATATAGCGTTGATACAATAATCGGAAAACCAATCATCAAAATTAATGGTATTACCGATGATGACATTATTAATGCAGTGGAATCCAAAGAAACTACGTTAAAAATTAGCGGTACGGTAACCAATACAGCTCATTCAGAAGTTAAAGCCACAGATAAAGTTATTCTGAAATTAGGCGACAGTACACAGAAAGTGACACTCGTAGAGAAAAATGGCGTGTTTACTTTTGAAGCAGATGTATCTACAACATCTTTGGTGAAGCATACTCAAATTACCGCTGAAATTATGACTACAGATAGTGCGGAGAATAGCGACACAACGACTGTATTGCGTGATTACAAGGTCAAAACGGATATAGCAACCCCAGTTCTCACTATTGATAACATTACAGGCGATAATAAAATCAATGTGGCTGAAGCCAAAACTAACATTACCATTTCAGGTACGGTAAAAAATGGTTTTAATGGACAAAAAGTGATCTTAACCTGCGGTTGCCCAAGCTGTACAGGCACTAAATGGACAGATTTAGAAGCCATTATTAGTGATGGTAAATTCAAAGTCGATGTAAAAGGTGCGGATTTAGTCGCTGCTGCTCAAAATAATAAAATGAAGATAAAAGCAAATTATGAAGCAGTAGATGAGGCTAAAAATAAAGCTAAGGCGGAAGAGGTAGAGAAAGAGTATAGTGTTGATACAAAACAACCTAAAGTGAGTGTGACCATTGATCCTATTGGAACGGATGGTGTTATTAATATTGAAGAAGCGAAAGCTAGCACAATAAAAATAACAGGGAGTTTTTCAGCTGGTCGTGGCATTTTCCCTGTCGGTAAAGCAGAATTAATTATTGGTTCAGATAAAGTACCTTTAACATTTAATGGTACAAACTTTAGTGTAAATGTTGCAAAAGAGATGTTATTAAAAAATCAGCATACAGGTTTAATTGGTATTAAAGCTGTATTTTTTGATGATAATGATTTTACGAATTTAGATGGAATTTCTGTAAATTCCGCCCCAAATAGCGATTCTTTACCTGCAACATACCGCTTCGATCTAGAATCACCAACATTAGGTATTACGGTTAATCCAATTCCAACCATTAATTTGGAAGTGGCAAAACAGCCAATTACGCTATCAGGGCAATTAAATTTTGATAAAGCCAAAGTAGATGAAAAGAGCGTACAGGCAGAAATTACAATTAACGGCAAAAAACACCAAGCAGTGCTTGATTTAGAAAATAGCAGTTGGAGTTTAACCTTGCCAGCAGGGGAATTAACTGCAACACAAGGGAATTCACAAATACAAGCGGTGATTACAGGCAAAAGTTTTACAGGTAATAGTGGGAAAGGAGATGTAACGGCAAATTACAATGTGGATACTATTTTGCCAACCCCAACCGTTGAATTAACGGTGGGTGAAAATAACCGTGTGTTAAAAACGACAACAGGGGAAGTAGCTTTAACAGGTAAAGTGAAAGGAGAGTTCAAAGTTGGTGAACTTGTTACTCTCAATGTGAATGGCTGGTCGCAACAAGTTGAAATAAAAGCGGAGGGTAACTTTAGCACAACTATTCCAGCCAGCAAATTATTAGAAAACAGCTCGCAAGGCATTAGCATTCAATATCAGCATAGCGATGAAGCAGGTAATGTTGGTGTATTTAGTGGCACACAACCTTACACTGTTGCCACAGCGGATATTGGTATCAGTTTAGCGCCTTTAACGACAGACAATTTCTTAAATGTGACAGAAGGTCAAAAAACTATCACTCTAAAAGGTAAGATATGGGGGAATGATTTAGGTGGTAATCCAACTGTAAATATTGAAGTTGGAGGCAAGACTAAGACAGCCGAGGTAAGTGGAAAAGATGTTAGTGTTACTCTCACTTTAGATGAATTAAAAAATACTAAAGATTACACCTTGAAAGCAACGGTGCTGGGGCAAAGTAATGCTACCGCAGAAACTAAACTTCAATATGATCTCGATCCAAATTTAATTGCAGCAATAAAGATTGAGAGTATTGGCGATAATTTTATTGTGGATGCAATTAATACTCGTAGTGTACGCATAAAAGGGAGCGTTGAATTTGATGGCATTTATGCCTTAGGGCAAAATGCACGTTGGTTAAAAACGATTAATGTGAACATCGGTGATAAAGTGTATACCGTTGGTTTTGACGGCAAAACAAAAACATTTTTTGTTGATATTCCTCAAGCAGATTTTGAAATGTTGAATGGAAAAACAATCACTGTCGATTTTAACGATAGTCGTCAAACTTATTTTCCTAAGACTCCAGTGGATTTAGTTGCATCAACAAATGGCTCACCATTTAAAACTATAAAACCAACACCTGAACCAGAAATTAAAATAAAATCATTAAAATTAACGAGTGAAAATAATCTAATTCAGAAAATAGATGGAGGAGAGGAATATTCTCGTTCTATTCAAGAAAATAAAGTTTTAGTTTCAGATAATTATAATTTGAATCAAACAGATCATAGTATTGAGCTAAGTAATAAATTTGAGTCAATGGAAATTAAAACAACAGTTGCAGAACATAATCAGTATTTATTCAAATTACCTAAAGATTTTGACATTGTCACTGTTTTTGGAAAGGTTGATGGACTTGTGAAACAAGACGATAAGATTGATTTATATCTCAATAATGGCATAGAAGTAAAAATCTATAGAGATATAGAGGTAAATACAGATAAAACATTTAGCACTAAAATTTCAAGAAAAGACTTTGAAGTGCTTAATAATAGTAAAACTACCGGTAAATCATCTTACTCTACCATCACAGCAATATTAAAAGTAAATAATGGATTAGGAAAAGAAATAGAAGTAATCGATATAGTTAATTTTTCTTCAATCAAATCGATTGACGATCTTTTTGTTAGTAAATTCTCTCAAGCAAATAAAGATTTACCATATTTTATTGATGGAGTGAATTCTGGAGAAAACTATAATTTTTTAAATAAGATAGCTTACGGCGGAAATGGTGAGAGAACTGTTATAAAGTACCATTTTGCAAATGTAAATAGTTCTAATGTTAATAATCCTAATACAAGCATTGCTAAAGATAATAGTTTTTTAGAATATTCAGAAGGACACAAGAGTATTATTAGAGAAGCATTTTCAATTATCTCTAAATATATAAATATAGAGTTCGTTGAATCTGAAGATAAAATTAGTAAAAATGATGGGATAACATTGTATTATGCTGATTTTATTGATAAATATGAAAGCTCTATTGCTTTAGCATATTCTGGTGGAGATTTATATTGGCAAAAAGATATGATTATTTCAGAGGCTGAAAAAGAGGGTATTTCAGAAATTGAAAAACTGTATAACAATGATAGAGTTTTGCGTATTGCCTTACACGAAATAACTCATAATCTTCAAATGAGACATACAGAATATGCTGAAAATGGACAGCCAAAAGTAAGGACGAATTTCGAGACAGAAGCATCTAGTGAATTTACCTTAATGTCTTACAATGTCAGCGCTGAAGCAGAATCATTAAGAGATTTAAGAATATATGACTTAGCATTCTTACATTATCGATTTGGTGTTAATAAAAATCAACGCTCAGGTAACGATGTCTATACATTTAAAAACTACGACTATTATTCTTCAGATGGTGCTATTTATATTTGGGATGGCGCAGGTATTGATACGTTCGATGCTTCTCAAGAAGATAAAGCAGTTCACGTTAATTTAACACCGGGTTCTTGGATTTATCGAGGAGAGCATAGAACCAAATATTTGGTTCTAGAAGGAGAAGATAAATTTAACAGTGCTAATGGCTATTTTTCCGAAAAAGATGCAACAAATATCCATTTGGCGACAGGCTATTTAGATTATCACTCTTCTGAGATTTTTAGATTAACAAAACGTGGTACTAGTGCAGAAGCAGTTAAGTTCAATAATTACACCAAAGACCAAGCCTTTATCGGTTTTGGTACGCAAATTGAAAATCTGATTGGTTCAAAACATAATGATGAATTGATTGGTAACAAAGCGGATAATAATATCTCAGGTGGTGATGGTGATGATATTATCAAAGGCGGTGAGGGTAATGACTACCTAGATGGTGGAGCAGGCAACGACCAGTTATACGGTGGCTTAGGCGATGATATTTTTGTGGTGGATTCAACAAGCGATACGGTTACGGAAAATGCGAACGAAGGTAATGACACTATTTACAGCACCGTTGATTTTACGCTACCAGCAAATGTTGAAACGCTCATTTTAATCGGCAATACCGCTAAAAATGCTACTGGTAATGGCGAAAATAACACCTTAGTTGCTAACAACGCAGGGAATACATTGAAAGGTGAAGCTGGTGATGACCGACTAATCGGCGGTTTAGGGGAAGATACCTTGACTGGTGGCGATGGAAATGATGTTTTCGTATTTAAGACGGTGTTAAATGGTAAAGTGGATACCATTACTGACTTTGTTTCAGGAACAGATAAAATTGAGCTTTCAAGAGATATTTTCTCATCGTTACTTGAGCAGACCTCTAATTTGAGTGATTATCTGAAATACGACTCTTCAGCAAAAACACTCTCATACGATCCTGATGCTTTAGGTATTGCTGATCCAATAATTTTTGCTAAAGGATTAACAGCCTTTGATTTAGCGAAAGATGTGATTATTGTATAGATAAAGAAAGTGAGTAGTGTGGCGAATGTTCACACTACTCATTTATTTTTAAGCGGTGATTCGCTTTTCGTTATAGCAAAAATTTGCTAAAATCTAACCGCTTTTTCGTCCGCCCACTTGTGAGGGCGAGTAAAGCTTAGTTTTAGATACAATAATCAATTAAGAAATCGCAAAAAATGATCGAAATCTAACCGCTTGCAAGTGGTTTAGATTATTGACAACGTTTTTTCCATTCGGACGCACTCAGTGCGTCCCTACAAGGAAAATCATAACCGATTGAAAAATAACACATTTTGTTTTATTGTGTAGGGACGCCACGCTGGCGTCCGTTTATTGAATACAACAAATTGGGGGTTGTCATCAGCCTGAACCGCTTGCAAGCGGTTTTTTGTTTTCCATTTTTTGCAAAATGTTCAATCTCAACAAGTAGCCTTTCGTATGGGTTACCACTGTATAAGGATTAAAAATGCCAATTATTACTTTACCAGATGGCTCTCAACGCCAATTTGATCACCCCGTTTCTGTAATGGACGTTGCCCAAAGTATCGGTGCAGGTCTTGCTAAAGCAACTATCGCAGGGCGTGTAAACGGTGAACGCCGTGATGCATCAGACATTATTCACGAAGATGCAACGCTAGAAATTATTACCGCCAAAGATGAAGATGGTTTAGAAATTATTCGTCACTCAACGGCTCACTTGCTTGGCCACGCAATTAAACAGCTTTTCCCAAATGTAAAAATGGCGATTGGCCCAACAATCGACAACGGTTTTTATTATGATATTGATTTAGATCGTTCTTTAACTCAAGAAGACATTGATGCGTTAGAAAAACGTATGCTTGAGTTAGCGAAAACAAACTACGATGTAGTGAAAAAGCCAGTGAGTTGGCAAGAAGCTCGAGATACTTTTGAAGCTCGTGGTGAGCCATATAAAATGGCAATTTTAGATGAAAATATAGCTAAAACAGATACGCCAGCGTTATATCATCACGAAGAGTATATTGATATGTGTCGTGGTCCACACGTCCCGAATATGCGTTTTTGCCACCACTTTAAATTGATGAAAGTCGCTGGAGCTTACTGGCGTGGTGATAGCAAAAATAAAATGTTACAACGTGTTTATGGTACGGCTTGGGCGGATAAAAAACAGCTTGCTGATTACTTACACCGCTTAGAAGAAGCGGCTAAACGTGATCACCGTAAAATTGGTAAAGCGTTAGATTTATTCCATATGCAAGAAGAAGCACCAGGAATGGTATTTTGGCATAATGACGGTTGGACAATTTTCCGCGAGTTAGAAACTTTTGTTCGTACTAAACTTAAACAATACGATTATCAGGAAGTAAAAGGTCCATTTATGATGGATAGAGTATTGTGGGAGAAAACAGGTCACTGGCAAAACTATGGCGATTTAATGTTCACAACGTCATCTGAAAATCGTGAATATGCAATTAAGCCGATGAACTGCCCAGGGCATATTCAGATTTTCAACCAAGGTCTAAAATCTTATCGTGATTTACCATTGCGTATGGCTGAGTTTGGCTCTTGCCATCGTAATGAGCCATCTGGTTCATTACACGGTATTATGCGTGTGCGTGGCTTTACCCAAGATGATGCACATATCTTCTGTATGCCAGAACAGGTTGAAAGTGAAGTAACTTCGTGTATTAAGATGGTTTACGATATTTACAGCACCTTTGGTTTCCAAAATATCAAAGTAAAACTTTCAACTCGTCCTGAGAACAGCATTGGTACTGATGAAATGTGGGCGAAAGCAGAAGCGGATTTAGCCGCAGCCTTAGTTGCCAACGGGCTAGAATATGAAATTCAAGAAGGCGAAGGGGCATTCTATGGACCGAAAATTGAATTTACGCTACACGACTGCTTAGATCGTGCGTGGCAATGCGGTACGATCCAGCTAGATTTCTTCTTACCAGAGCGTTTAAATGCGTCTTATGTTGCTGAAGATAATGATCGTAGAACACCTGTAATGATCCACCGAGCAATTTTAGGATCACTTGAGCGTTTTATCGGGATCATCACTGAAGAATATGCAGGTTTCTTCCCTGCTTGGTTAGCCCCAACACAAGCTGTGGTTATGAATATTACAGACAGCCAAGCGGATTATGTTCAGCAAGTTGTGAAAGCCTTATCTGATGCAGGTATTCGTGTAAAAGCGGATCTGCGTAATGAAAAAGTGGGCTTTAAAATCCGCGAACATACTCTACGTCGTGTTCCTTATATGCTCGTATGTGGCGATAAAGAAATCGAAGCAGGCAAAGTTGCAGTGCGTACACGCAAAGGTGCTGATTTAGGCACATTTACCATTGCAGAATTTACCGAACTCTTGAAAAATCAAATTAGACAACGTGAGTTGAAATTGTTGGGTGAAGAGTAGTTCGTAAATTTTAACTAAAAAGACACCGCTTATCAGGCGGTGTTGGAGTATTAAATTCTGCCCCCGCAAGCGGGGCAGATTATTAACCAACTTCCTAAGATAAATACAAATAAGTATTTCAGATTATTGACAAAGTCTTTTTTCATTCGGACGCCAGCGTGGCGTCCCTACAAGGAA
>NZ_LEKM01000191.1 GCF_009761375.1 Ursidibacter arcticus
CGCCACGCTGGCGTCCGTTAATTGAATACAAAAAATTAGGGTTTGTCATCAGTCTGAAATGCAAATAAGTATTTTCTGATTTATTTAGCTATGGCACAAATAGGAAATTTATCGCAATGTCGCAAATTAAGTTAATTGTAGGGCTTGCTAACCCTGGGGTGAAGTATGAAGAAACTCGTCATAATGCAGGGGAATGGTTAATTAACGAAATTGCCCGAATGTATAATGTGACCTTAAAAGAAGAAACGAAATACTTTGGTAAAGTGGCTAAAATCAATACAGCTCAAGGGGAAGTTCGCTTACTTGTTCCTACCACCTTTATGAATTTAAGTGGTAAAGCAGTCGGAGCATTGGCTAACTTCTACCGTATAAAACCTGAAGAGATTTTAGTGGCTCACGATGAGCTAGATTTACCGCCCGGTATCGCTAAAATTAAACAAGGTGGCGGACACGGTGGACATAATGGGCTAAAAGATATTGTAGCAAGTTTAGGCAATAACAATAACTTTTATCGTGTTCGAATTGGTATTGGACACCCTGGTCATAAAGATTTAGTCGCTGGTTATGTTTTAGGTAAGCCATCACCAACGGATAAACCATTGATTGATGCAGCGGTTGATGAAGCAAGTCGTTGTGTTGATGTATTGTTTAAAGATGGCATTGTGAAAGCAACCAACCGCTTAAATGCTTTTAAAGCATAAGAATTTGTAAAAAGATGAGTAAAAACTACCGCTTTAGGTAGTCCATCAGTAATGAAAAATAGGAAAAATTATGGGATTTAAATGTGGTATTGTCGGTTTGCCAAATGTGGGTAAATCAACACTTTTTAACGCTTTAACCAAAGCAGGAATTGAAGCGGCGAATTATCCGTTCTGTACGATTGAGCCGAATACAGGTGTTGTACCAATGCCTGATCCACGTCTTGACGCACTGGCAGAAATTGTTAAACCAGAACGTGTGTTACCAACAACAATGGAATTTGTTGATATTGCGGGTTTAGTGGCTGGTGCAAGTAAAGGCGAAGGTTTAGGTAATAAGTTCTTAGCTAATATTCGTGAAACCGATGCAATTGGACACGTTGTTCGTTGTTTTGAAAATGATGATATTGTTCACGTTGCAGGGAAAATTGATCCACTTGATGACATTGAAACGATCAATACAGAGTTAGCCCTTGCTGATTTAGATAGTTGTGAACGTGCTATTCAGCGTTTACAAAAGCGTGCTAAAGGTGGCGATAAAGAGGCTAAGTTTGAGCTTTCTATTATGGAGAAAATCTTACCTGTCCTTGAAAATGCAGGAATGATCCGCTCTGTTGATTTAGATAAAGATGAACTGCACGCTATCAAAGGGTATAACTTCTTAACTTTAAAACCGACAATGTATATTGCCAATGTGAATGAAGATGGCTTTGAAAACAACCCTTATCTTGAAAAAGTCCGCGAGTTTGCCGCAAAAGAAGGTTCAGTGGTTGTGCCTGTTTGTGCTGCCATTGAAGCAGAAATTGCAGAACTAGAAGATGAAGAAAAAACAGAGTTTTTACAAGATCTTGGTATTGAAGAACCTGGGTTAAATCGTGTTATTCGTGCAGGCTACGCATTATTAAACTTACAAACTTACTTCACCGCAGGTGTAAAAGAAGTGAGAGCTTGGACTGTTTCAGTTGGGGCAACTGCACCAAAAGCGGCAGCTGTTATTCATACTGATTTTGAGAAGGGCTTTATTCGTGCAGAAGTGATTGCCTATGATGATTTCGTTCAGTATAAAGGTGAAAATGGAGCAAAAGATGCTGGAAAATGGCGTTTAGAAGGTAAAGATTATATTGTTCAAGATGGCGATGTAATGCATTTCCGTTTTAATGTATAAATCAATTTTTTATAAAGGGCTAAACTTAAATTAGCCCTTAGTTTTTCTTAAAAATTATTATTCAAATATTCTCCAAGTGTGTGGTATTGAAATTTAAACCCCTCATCGAGTAACTTTTGTGGAATAAGCGGTTGGTTATCTAATAATAATTGCGAACGCTCACCAAGCCCTAGTGTTAAGAGAAAACTAGGAACGCTAAAAAATGCAGGACGTTTTAATGCTTTGGCGAGTTGCTGGTTAAAATCAGCGTTACTGATACTGTTAGGTGCAACTAGGTTATAAGCCCCGTGGCTCTGTTTATTATTCAGCAGAAATAAAATTGCTCGAATATGATCATCTCGTGCAATCCACGCCCAGTGTTGCTTACCGTTGCCTAGTTTCCCCCCTAAACCTAATTTATAGATAGGGAGTATTTTTTGTAATGCACCACCTGCTTGATCTAAGACTATGCCTGTCCGTAATAAGCAAACTCGAGTTTGTGAGCTTTGTGAGTGGAGAGCTGTTTCTTCCCATTCTTTGCAAAGCAAAGCAGGGAATTGCGTACCGCAAGCGGTTTGTTCATCATATTTTTTTGTAAAACTTAAATTTCCATAAAATCCAGTAGCAGAGCCTGAAATAAAGGTATGAGGCGGTTGTTCACTTTTATGGAACAGCTCTACTAATTGCTTGGTGATAGTTAATCGACTAGAAAGTAGCTTTTGTTTTTGTTGCTCTGTCCAAGGTTTATCAAAAATCGGCTCGCCAGCTAAATTGATGACTGCATCAAATTGATTTAAATCTTGGAAATCTGCAAGACTTTGGCAATAACGTACCGCTTGTTGATCAACTAATTGACGGCGAGTTAAAACAGTTAGTTTATGTTCTCGTTTTATAAGAGCCTGACAGAGTGCTTCACCAATAAAGCCTGTTCCCCCTGTAATGAAAATATGCATTAGAGCGAACTCTCAAATAGATCGGTAATATTGTGAATAAGTGCGGTGATACTTGTTTCACGAGTTGGAGTGATAAAGATCGTATCATCACCAGCGATAGTACCTAAAATACCTTCTGCTTTTCCCATTGAATCGAGTAAGCGTGCAATAAGCTGTGCAGCCCCAGGGCTAGTGCGTACAACCACTAGCACATCATTATGATCAATATCAATAACCAAATTTTTGAGGGGGCTTGATGTGGTTGGAACACTTAATTCTGCTGGAAGTTGGTAAACCATTTCCATTTTTGTGTTGCGTGTACGCACGGCACCAAATTTAGTGAGCATTCTCGATATCTTGGATTGATTGACGTGGGTGAAACCTAGCTCTTGTAACGCAGTAACGATTTCACTCTGTGAACCAAATTTTTCTTCTTTTAAAAGGGATTTAAATGCTTCTGAAAGTGAATCTGTTTTTTCCACTGTGATTTCCTTATTATTCATTAATAACTAATAATATGCTGAATTTTTGTTTATTTATGCAAAAAAATCAATCTGAATAGACTTTTTTTCTGAAAAATTTGCGGTAAGTCGCAAAATTTAATTTTGATATTTGAATATTTGCACGATTTTACATACACTTTAAGCATCTCATTTTTATACTCAAGTAAGGAGAACCCTATGAAAGTGGCAGTTTTAGGTGCAGCAGGCGGTATTGGTCAGGCATTAGCACTATTACTTAAATTACAGTTACCAGCAGGAACTACGTTAGCGCTTTATGATATTGCCCCTGTAACTCCAGGTGTAGCAGTAGATGTAAGCCATATTCCAACAGCGGTAAAAGCAACAGGTTATAGTGGTGAAGACCCAACTCCAGCATTAGAAAATGCAGATTTAGTCTTAATTTCAGCAGGTGTTGCACGCAAACCAGGAATGGATCGCTCTGATTTATTTAATATCAACGCGGGTATCGTGCGTAATTTAATCGAAAAAGTGGCAGTTGTTTGCCCTAAAGCCTGTGTCGGTATTATTACTAACCCTGTAAATACGACAGTTGCAATTGCCGCAGAAGTGCTGAAAAAAGCAGGTGTTTATGATCCGCGTAAGTTATTTGGCGTTACTTCACTAGATGTATTGCGTTCAGAAACCTTTGTTGCAGAGTTAAAAGGTAAAGATGTAAATCGTATCAAAGTACCAGTGATTGGTGGGCATTCAGGCGTTACTATTCTGCCATTACTTTCTCAGGCTTATGAAGCAGATACTATTCACTTTACTCCAGAAGAAGTTGAAGCATTAACCAAACGCATTCAAAATGCGGGTACTGAAGTAGTTGAAGCAAAAGCTGGCGGTGGATCTGCAACACTTTCAATGGCACAAGCAGCTGCTCGTTTTGCTCGTTCTGTACTCAAAGGTTTGACTGGTGAAGAAGTAACAGAATATGCTTATGTTGAAGGTGATGGTAAATATGCTCGTTTCTTCGCACAACCTGTTCGTTTAGGACGTAATGGTGTTGAAGAATTATTGCCTATTGGTGAATTAAGTGCTTATGAACAAGCTGCTATTGATGCGATGATCCCAACATTGAAAGCAGATATTGAATTAGGTGAAAAGTTCATTAACGGATAAGACTTGAATTTAGTCTAAAATGTCGTCATTATGTAAGTCGAAAACATAGTTTTCGACTCAGATTATTGACAAAGTCTTTTTTCATTCGGACGCCAGCGTGGCGTCCCTACAAGAAAAGTTATAACCAATTGAAAAATAACAGATTTTATTTTGTTGTGTAGGGACGCCACGCTGGCGTCCGTTTATTGAATACAACAAATTGAGGTTTGTCATCAGTCTGAATCATT
>NZ_LEKM01000192.1 GCF_009761375.1 Ursidibacter arcticus
GTTGTACAAGGGGAGATTTGGCAGAAGTGAAAACGAAGTGAGAGAATAAATAAGCAATAATATCCAGATTTATATTGATGAGAAAAACAAAATGACAACACAAAACTTCCTCGCCGAGATCGGCACTGAAGAGCTGCCACCGAAGGCACTCAAAAAATTAGCGACTGCGTTTGCAGAAAATGTAGAACAAGAATTAAACCAAGCAGGTTTAGCTTTTGATAAAGTAGAATGGTTTGCAGCCCCTCGTCGTTTAGCGGTTAAAGTATTAAGTTTAGCAACCGCTCAGCCAAGTAAAGAAATCGAGAAACGTGGGCCGGCGGTGTCGGCGGCGTTTGATGTGGAAGGTAAACCGACCAAAGCGGCTGAAGGTTGGGCGAAAGGCTGTGGCATTACCGTTGAACAAGCGGAGCGTATCGCTACTGACAAAGGCGAATGGCTAGTTCATCGTGCAGTGATTGAAGGTCAGCCGACCCGAAACTTGCTTGTTGGCATCATCAGCAATTCTCTTGCGAAGTTGCCTATTCCAAAAACAATGCGTTGGGGCGATAAAACCGAACAATTTGTTCGCCCAGTGCATACGGTCACTTTATTGTTAGGCGATGAGTTAATTGAAGGCAAGATTTTAGGTGTCGCAAGCGGTCGCACCATTCGTGGACACCGTTTCCTTGGCGAACGACAATTCCAAATCGATCACGCTGATCAATACCCACAATTACTGAGAGAAAAAGGTTCTGTGATTGCAGACTTCAACGAACGCCGTTCTGAAATTTTTGCAAAAGCTCAAGCGAAAGCAACCGCTTTAGGTGGTGTAGCAGATATTGAAGATGACTTACTTGATGAAGTCACCTCCCTTGTTGAATATCCGAACGTGCTTGCGGCAAAATTTGAAGATCGTTTCTTAGCTGTTCCTGCGGAAGCTTTGGTTTACACAATGAAAGGCGACCAAAAATACTTCCCGATTTATGACAAAGACGGAAAACTACTTCCGCACTTTATCTTTGTGTCGAACATCAATCCTGATGATCCAAGCAAAATCATTGAAGGGAACGAAAAAGTGGTTCGCCCACGTTTAACAGATGCGGAATTCTTCTTTAAAACTGACTTAAAACAGCGCTTAGAAGATCAATTGCCACGTTTAGAAACCGTGTTATTCCAACAACAGCTTGGCACATTGCGTGATAAAACCGCTCGTATTGAGCAACTTGCAGGCGAGATTGCAAAACAGATCGGGGCTGATGAAACTAAAGCAAAACGTGCAGGTTTACTGTCAAAATGCGATTTAATGACGAATATGGTGTTTGAGTTTACCGATACGCAAGGCGTGATGGGTATGCACTATGCTCGCCACGATGGTGAAGATGAAGAAGTGGCGGTGGCGTTAAATGAGCAATATATGCCACGCTTTGCAGGCGATGCGTTGCCAAAATCATTGGTGGCGAGTAGCGTAGCGTTAGCCGATAAATTCGATACGCTCACAGGGATTTTTGGTATCGGTCAAGCACCAAAAGGCAGTGCCGACCCATTTGCATTACGTCGTGCAGCATTAGGTGCGTTACGCATTATTGTTGAGAAAAACTTACCGCTTGATCTTGCTGAAATTGTGAAAAAATCCACCGCACTTTTCGGCGATAAACTGACGAATACCAATGTGGTTGAAGAGGTAGTGGACTTTATGCTTGGTCGTTTCCGTGCGTGGTATCAAGATGAAGGTATTGCGGTAGATGTGATCCAAGCGGTACTGGCTCGCCGTCCGACTAAACCATCTGATTTTGATGCACGAGTGCGTGCGGTATCGCATTTCCGCACATTAGATGCGGCGGAAGCGTTAGCGGCAGCGAATAAACGTGTGAGTAACATTCTTGCGAAAGCAGATATTGCAATTGGTGCGATTGATCTCACCGCTTGTGTAGAGCCTGCAGAGAAATCCTTGGCAGAAGCTGTGCTGACATTAGAAAAAGAAGTTCAACCGCTGATTGCTAAAGGCGATTACACTGCCGTGCTAGATAAATTAGCAAGTTTACGTCAGCCAGTAGATAATTTCTTTGATAATGTAATGGTGAATGCAGAAGATCAAAAACTGCGTCAAAACCGTTTAGCGATTTTAAATACGCTACAAAACTTGTTCTTACAAGTTGCGGATATTTCATTATTGCAATAATTTTCGTTAATCTGACCGCTTATGGCAACGTAAGCGGTCTTTTTTTGAAAAATTTTACTTATTTTAGATAATCAGGAAGAAAATATGTCGAAAAAAACAGAACTTTTATTTAGTAATCAATGGGACGTGCGTATTAGTGACCCTGGGCTAGAAGGGGCGATGAGTCATTATTTTGAAACGGTTTATTTAAAGTTAGAAGCTCACATTGAAAGTGAAAAGGTATCTTACGAATTTACTCGTACCGTAGAAAAAGAAGTGCAGACTCATTGTATTTTTCACGATGTTGATGAGCTATTCCGTTTTCTTGCCGAATATCTCGGTCCAGTAGCCTTAGGTAATATTGGAATTAAAATTGGTAAGTTAGGATTGGCATAAATAATGCCTAATAAAGAAAATGCACCCTTGCTATTGGTGCATTTTCGTTACTTGCAACTAGTAATCCAGTGCTAATTTTCCTGCCGCTTCAACAACAACATCAATCGCTTTACTTTCAGTGCCTTTGATGGTTGATTCGTTTGGAATCTCTTGTTGAGTACGATTTACAATTACGCCAGATACCATTCCTGAGCGTAAACCTAAAGCAGAGCACATTGTAAATAGCGTGCCAGATTCCATCTCAAAATTCATCACATTCAATTCTTGCCATTGTTGCAATGAACCGCGGAAATGGCGGTAAATTTTACCGCTAAAGGTATCATAACGTTCTTGCCCTGGGTAGAAAGTATCCGATGATGCGGTAATACCCACATAAGGTTCAATACCTTGATTTTTTGCTGCTGCATAAAGCTCATTGGTACAACGGAAATCTGCAACGGCAGGATACTCTAATGGTGCAAAATGACGGCTTGCACCATCTAAACGCACTGCACCTGTTGTAACAAGTACATCACCAACATTGATATGAGGTTGAATTGCCCCTGTTGTGCCGATGCGTAGGAAAGTACGGACACCCAGTTGTGCTAATTCTTCCACACAAATCGACACTGATGGCCCACCGATACCTGTTGAACAGACGACAATAGGTTGTCCATTCACATAACCGAGCCAAGAGGTATATTCACGAGTGGAGGCTAAAAATTCTGGGTTTTCCATTTTTGCAGCAATTCGTTCACTACGAGCAGGATCGCCTGGAACGATCGCAACTTTCGCCCCTTTTAACATCGCTTTTGTTAAGCCTAAGTGAAAAACTTCTGACATAATTCTCTCCTTTTTAATAAGGTTAAATAACAAGGGTATTCTACCAAGCAAGCGGTTACTTTCCCTAAATTTTTTGCAAATCTATTTGCAAAAATGTGAACAAGATCAAAGGGAAACGTTTGCTTAAGGTTTTATATCTCGCAAAATTGGGTTCTGCATTGAAATCAGTGTTTCTGTTGATTGGATTTCATCAATTAGCTGGATTTTGGTTGCCAAAACTCGATGTAATTCTTCAATAGTATGGGTCATTACTTTAAGAAAAATAGAGTAATTACCTGTGGTGTAATAAGCTTCAACGACTTCATCAAACTGTTTCAATTTAGCAATAACAGCTTCATAGTCTTTTGCACTTTTCAAAATGATGCCGATAAAGCAGCATACATCGTAGCCGAGCTTACGTTCATTGATCCGAATTTTTGTACCTTCAATAATCCCAGCTTGACGCATTTTCTCTACTCGAACGTGAATAGTGCCTGGACTGACACCAAAATTTTTTGCCATTTCAGCATAGGGTGTACGAGCATCTTGGGTTAAAACTCGCAAAATTTGTTGATCAAGCTGATCAATTTGAATGGTGGAATGATGATTCGTATGCAAAATCTGCTCCTTTTTTAACTTTAATTAGAATTTATATAAAATATAGCATATATTTTTATGAATTATCTAACGCAAAAGGTATTTTATTGGATTTGTATTGAATTATTTGATATTTGATTTAAATTACATTCATCAACTTTGAGAAATTCTTAAATAAAGGAAATTATATGAAAAAGTCATTTATCTTACAGCAACAAGAAATTAGCTTTGTGAAAAACACGTTTACCCAAAACCTGATTGAGCAACTAGATATTATTGAAGTGCAAGGCCCAATTCTAAGTGAAGTGGGTAACGGTATGCAAGATAACTTATCGGGTATTGAAAAAGCAGTACAAGTCAATGTGAAATGTATTCCAAATGCGGTTTATGAAGTTGTTCACTCTCTTGCTAAGTGGAAACGCCACACGCTTGCCCGCTTTGGCTTCCAAGAAGGCGAAGGGTTATTTGTGCATATGAAAGCGTTACGCCCAGATGAAGATTCACTGGATCCAACCCACTCTGTATTTGTCGATCAATGGGACTGGGAAAAGGTTATTCCTGAAGGTCGCCGCAACTTTGAATATCTCAAAGAGACTGTTCGCTCAATTTATAAAGCAATTCGTTTAACTGAGTTAGCGGTGGAAGCTCGTTTTGATATCCCTTCTATTCTGCCAAAACAGATTACTTTCGTGCATAGTGAAGATTTAGTACAACGTTATCCAAATATGACAGGGAAGGAACGTGAAAATGCTATTTGTAAAGAATACGGTGCGGTATTTTTAATCGGGATTGGCGGCAAATTATCTGATGGAAAAGCTCACGATGGACGTGCTCCAGACTACGATGACTGGACAACAGAATCAGAAAATGGTTATAAAGGTTTAAATGGCGATATTTTAGTTTGGAATGAAGAACTTGGTACTGCATTTGAATTATCATCAATGGGTATTCGTGTAGATGAGAAGGCATTACGCTTACAAGTTGCACTAACAGGCGATGAAGCTCGTTTAGAAATGGATTGGCATAAAGATTTATTAGCAGGTCGTTTACCGCTTTCAATTGGTGGTGGTATTGGTCAATCTCGTCTTGCTATGTTCTTACTCCGTAAAAAACATATCGGTGAAGTACAATCAAGCGTATGGCCAAAAGAGATGCTAACGAAGTTTGAGAATATTTTGTAATAGCGTTTTAATGAAATAAAATCTTCAAACTTGAACTAAATAAAACATTGTAAAAATACAACACCAGTTTTGAATACTGATGTTGTATTTTTTCTATAGTATTGAATCACCCCCCAAACGCCTCAATCAATTCCCCTGCTTTTTTCACCATTGCCGTTGAACCCACAAAGAATGGCACTCGTTGATGCAATTCGGTTGGTTTTATATCCAAAATCGTATTCACACCATCTGTTGCCATTCCCCCTGCTTGTTCTGCTAAAAATGCCATTGGATTTCCTTCATAAAGCAAACGCAATTTGCCATTCGGGTGGCTTTTGGTTGTTGGATAAATATAGATACCGCCTTTGAGTAAATTACGGTGAAAATCTGAAACCAAAGAACCGATATAACGAGAAGAATAGGGGCGACCTGTTGGCTTATCTTCTTCTTGGCAGAATTTAATAAATTTTTTCACGCCATCTGGGAATTTAAGATATTGCCCTTCGTTAATTGAGTAATACTTTCCTTCATAAGGCATTTTCATATTTGGGTGAGAAAGAATAAACAGCCCTAAAGAGGGATCATAAGTAAAGCCATTAACGCCATTCCCTGTGGTATAAACTAACATTGTTGATGAACCATAGGTAACATAACCCGCAGCAACCTGTTTACGCCCAGGTTGGAGAAAATCGTCCATTGTGACAGGTGTACCAATAGGTGAAACACGTTTATAAATAGAGAAGATGGTGCCAACAGAAACATTCACATCAATATTTGATGAGCCATCTAGCGGATCGGTCATTAAAATATATTTTGCATTACGCCCACGCTCCGTATCAAAGGCAACAAAAGTATCATCTTCTTCGGAAGCAAAACCAGCCACATCACCACGAGCAATTAAGGCTTTTTTCATTGTTTCATTTGCAAACACATCTAATTTCATCTGTGTTTCGCCTTGAATGTTTTCATCGCCCGATACACCTAAAATATCTTGGGTTAGCCCTGCTCGGTTAATATCTCGATGAATAATTTTGGCAGATAAACGAATAGATGAAAGAATTCCACTTAATTCCCCCGTTGCACCTGGGTATTCTGCTTGTCTTTCTACAATAAATTCCCCTAACGTTTTCATTTTCATCTCCTATTAGCTATTCATAACGCTTTGTTTTATTATAGCGTTCATTAAACTTTGCTTTGGAAACAAAGTCTTATTTTGTGAGCTGAATCACACTTTTTCGTATTAAGGAATCCAATGAAACAACAACACGTCCACATTTTAGGGATTTGTGGCACATTTATGGGGGGCGTAGCGATTATCGCCCGCGAATTAGGTTACAAAGTAACGGGGTCGGATACGAATGTATATCCGCCGATGAGTACTTTTTTAGAAAAAAGCGGTATTGAAATTATCCCGAATTATGATATTGCTCAGTTAGATCCTGCACCTGATATGGTTATTATTGGCAATGCAATGAGCCGCGGTAATCCTTGTGTCGAATATGTCTTAAACAATCAATTAAATTTCACCTCTGGCCCACAATGGCTACACGATCATCTACTCAAAGATCGTTGGGTATTAGCCGTATCAGGCACACACGGTAAAACCACAACCACAGGAATGTTAGCGTGGATTTTAGACCAAGCAGGCATTGATACAGGTTTTTTAATTGGTGGTGTAGCAGGTAATTTTGGTATTTCTGCTCGTGCAGGTAGCAGTCGTTATTTTGTCATTGAAGCTGATGAATACGATTCTGCTTTCTTTGACAAACGTTCTAAGTTTGTACATTACAATCCCAAAACCTTAATTATCAATAACATTGACTTCGATCACGCAGACATTTTTGATGATTTAAAAGCCATTCAACGTCAATTCCACCACCTTGTGCGAGCAATGCCTCAGAACGGTTGTATTTTATCTGCCAAAGCTGATGATAACGTACAACAAACTTTAGCAATGGGGCATTACAGTGCCTTACAATTTATAGGTAAAGAGAATGAGTGGTATGCCGAAGCGATTGCACAAGATTGCTCACATTTTGCAGTCTATTATCAAGGGCAAAAAGCGGGTGAAGTACAATGGGCAATTTTAGGCGAGCATAATATGCACAATGGTTTAATGGCAATCGCAGCCGCACATCACGCAGGTGTCGCCATTGAAATAGCTTGCCAAGCATTAAGTTCTTTTATCAATGCCAATCGCCGTTTGGAAGTCAAAGGCAATGTGAATGGCGTAACTGTGTATGACGATTTTGCTCACCACCCAACCGCTATCAATGCAACCATCAACGCTTTGCGTAGTAAGGTTGGAGCTGAACGTATTTTAGCTGTTCTTGAACCTCGTTCAAATACAATGAAAATGGGGGTACATAAAGATGATATCGCTCCATCACTGCATAATGCAGATAGTGTTTTTGTTTATCAGCCGGATACAATTCCTTGGCAAGTGAGCATCATCACTGATGCATTAACTCAGCCAGCTTACCATTCATCTGATTTGGATCATTTAGTCGATGAAATCGTAAAACACGCTAAACCTACAGACCATATTTTAGTGATGAGTAACGGTGCTTTTGGCGGTATTCACCAGAAGTTGCTAGATAAATTGGTGAAATAATTTCGCTTTTATTAACTATCTACAAAAGGGCGTGAACTACGCCCTATATTATTCTCAGGAGTTGCTAATAAGTATGTTGTATTAGCAACTCTTTCTACTTTATTTAGCCAATAAGTACGCTCGTAATTTGGCAAAATCATTTTCCATTACATCAGATAACAACGGTAGTTTATTGTGTTTATCTAAAGCTTCAGGTAATGGTAATTCGATATCTAAAATACGCTCAACACTTTCTTTAAATTTCGCAGGGTGGGCTGTGCATAGGAAAATGCCTGTTTCACCTGCTTGAAGTTGGTCTTTTAATACTTGGTAAGCAATCGCTCCGTGTGGCTCACATAGATAGCCTTCGTCATTTTGAGCTTTGAGTGCTTGTTCTGTTTCTACGTCATTTAAGGCATCAGAACCTAAATCGGCTAAATTCCAACCATTGCGTTTAAATAATTCTTCTACTCGCGGCCAGTTGTTAGGGCGACTAACGTCCATTGCATTAGAGAGTGTTGCAACGGTTGCATTGGGTTCCCACTGACCTGAACGTAAATAACGTGGTACGGTGTCATTGGCATTAGTTGAAGCGATAAAACGTTTAATTGGTAAACCTAATGTTTTGGCAATTAAGCCTGCAGTTAAGTTACCGAAGTTACCGCTTGGTACAGAAACCACTACATTTTCACGTTTTTCTTTCGGCAATTGTGCAACCGCTTCAAAATAGTAGCAAACTTGTGCTAATAAACGGCTGATATTGATCGAGTTCGCAGAGTTTAAGCCGATAGCTTGACGAAGTTCTTCATCATCAAAGGCTTGTTTTACAAGGGCTTGACACGCATCAAAGTCAGATTCAATCGCTACTGTGCGAATGTTGCCACCAAGGGTGCAGAACAATTTTTCTTGAAGCGGGCTGATTTTGCCTTTTGGATACAAAATAACAACATTGATATTTTCTAATCCGTAAAATGCGTGAGCAACGGCTGCACCAGTATCTCCAGATGTTGCGGTAAGAATGGTAATTTTGCCATCTCCACGCACTGCAGCAAGTGCCTGAGCCATAAAACGCCCACCAAAATCTTTAAATGCTAAAGTTGGGCCGTGAAACAATTCTAACGCATAAATAGCATCATTTACTTTTGCTAACGGTGCAGGAAAGGTAAAGGCATTTTTTACCATTGCATTTAATGTTTCTGTTGGAATTTCTTCACCAATCAATGCAGCAAGAATTTTTTGGCTACGTTCTACCAAAGGTAATGCTAGTAATTCATCAATATTGGTTAATGTTGGAATAATTTCAGGAAAAAATAGCCCCTGATCTTTACCTAAACCTTGGCGAACTGCCTGTGCAAAATTAACTTGTTCTTCTGGATGCTTGATGTTGTATAGGTTCATTTGTTGCCCTTTTACTGTATAAAAAATTAAAAATAAGACATCTCCCGATTGTAGCGGTTATCCTTAATTAGTCAATCTCAAGTAGTTATATAAAAAATTAGATCATTATCACAAAACTAAAAAAATCTAGTTGTATAACGATATTTTGAAGAAGATAATTTGATTGAAATTGTTCGTAAACGAAAGTGAATGAGCAATAGCGATTAAATATTTCATTAAAGGAGTTCATATGTTTTCTTTCTTAAAAGCTTCAGCACCAGCACCAAGAATTGAGAGCTCTCGTACAGATGCTGAATATAGAAAATTACGTTGGCAAGTATTTGCTGGCGTGTTTATTGGTTATGCTGCTTACTACCTAATTCGTAAGAATTTTTCATTGGCTATACCTTATCTAATTGATGAATACGGTTTTTCAAAAGCTGATTTGGGGAGTGTGGGGGTTGCATTATCTTTAGCTTATGGTTTTAGTAAGTTTATTATGGGAAATGTTTCAGATCGCTCAAATCCGAAATATTTTATCACAATCGGTTTATTAGGCTCAGCTATTGTTAGTTTAATTTTTGGTCTAGTACCTGGTGTGTTGGCATCTATTCCACTGATGATTCTCTTAGCAGCATTAAATGGTTGGTTTCAAGGAATGGGTTATCCCCCTGGTGCAAAAACAATGACTAACTGGTTCTCTAAATCGGAGCGTGGTGCTTGGTGGAGTTGGTGGAATGTATCACATAACTTAGGTGGTGGGTTAATTGGTCCTTTAGCGATCTTGGGATTATCCATCTTTGGTGTGTGGCAATCATTATTCTATTTACCTGCTTTAATTGCGATTGTTCTTGCGTTTGTGATGTTTTGGTTGATGAGAGATACACCTGAATCTCAAGGATTACCACCAGTTGATGAGTGGCGTGGAGAGAAAGTGATTGAAAAGGTTGAATCTGCTCATACGCTTTCATCTAAAGATATTTTCTTAAAGTATATTGTTAATAACAAGTTCTTGTGGGCGATCGCTATTGCCAACGTGTTTGTGTACTTTATTCGTTATGGAATTATTGACTGGGCTCCAACATACTTAAAAGAAGTGAAGCATTTTACTGTTGATAAACAAAGTTGGGCATATTTCCTTTACGAATATGCAGGCATTTTTGGAATGCTAGCAAGCGGTTATTTAAGTGATAAAGTTTTCAAAGGACACCGTGCTCCTCCTATGTTGCTGTTCCTTGTGGGGGTGTTAATTGCTATTATTGTTTATTGGAAAAACCCTGCGGGTAATCCACTTGTTGATAACATTTGTTTGGTTGCTATTGGTTTCTTAATTTATGGGCCAGTAATGATGATTGGCTTACAAGCAGCTGATTTAGTCCCACGTGTTGCAACAGGTACAGCAACAGGATTAACAGGATTATTTGGATATTTACTAGGCTCAGCAAGTGCGGGATGGGTAATGGGCAAATTAGTTGATGTTTATGGTTGGGACGGCGGTTTTTACGCATTGATTATTTCGTGTTTCTTAGGCTTTGGATTTATTGCATTTACACTATTCCATAGACCAGAAAAAGCATCTCAATAAACAATCTTTGTCTTTTTGATGCCACTGATTTGATATAAATTCAGTGGCATTAATCTTTTCAGCCTTTCTCCACAAACTCTTCTAATTGTGGCAATAGTTGTGTGATTAAACGTAGTTGTTGTAACAGAACAAGGCTTTTTTCATCAATTTCTGTTTGGTATTGCTGTTCAAACTGCTGCAATTGTTGCTCGATCTCATTGATTTGTGATGGATCAAAATTACCTGATGCGATCTGTTGTAATAGTTGTGAAACTTGTTTGGCGTGCTTGAAAAATATCGCTGAAAATTCAATATGATGATTTAATTCGTAGCTAGCAATACGATGTGCCCCTAATGCTGAAATATAGCTCATTAAGGTGTAGCTTAACCCCAGCAGTGTTGGGGCGAACTTAGTCGTTTGACGATATTTTTTCGGCTCACTAAGCATATTGGAAACCGTAATACTCAAAGTCGCGAGTGCATTTTGTGCCGAACGTCTGGCAATACGGTAAGTGAATTGATCACGATAACCAAACTGTAATTGAGCAATAATATGTAGCAGGTAGTTGGCATTCTCTTTGAGAGAGTTTTTCAAACTCTGTTGTAAGTTTAGGTATTTCCAATCAGGCCATAAATAAGAGACTGCTAACCAAGCAAGACTTGCTCCGATTAAGGTATCAATGATCCTTGGTAACATTGCGACATCAGCACCGAATCCCACCACATCAAAGCTGATTAACACTTGAATTGTGATAAAGAATGTTGAGAAACTGTAATTATTCGTCCTAAATAGGAAGAATAAGCTACTAGATGCCACAATTAAGCCGAGCTGTGCTTCTAATGTTGGGGAGAGATAGTTAAACGATAATCCAACCACAACCCCTAAAATAGTACCGATAACTCGTTGGATTAAACGTGTTTTAGTCGCAGAATAGTTAGGTTGGCAGACTAAAATGGCGGTCAGTAAAATCCAATAACCTTGTTCAACTTGAAAGCATTCCACTATTAAGCTACACACAAAGACAACAATAGATAAACGCACTGCGTGGCGAAAAAGTGGGGAACCAAAATGACACTGAGAGCGAATAGCTGGGATCATATCTCGAATATTCGAGACATTTTCTGCGATCAAGCGAGCAGATTTTGCTGGTTTTTTACCAATTTCTTGATTGGAATGGTTGTCCGCCAACTGTGCTAATTGCCCTTCAATGTTACGCAGGTTATCTGCAATGGAGTGTAATGGTGAGAAATTCTTAATTCCTTTTTCACGATGAAAAGTGAGAGATTGTGTTAGCCCAAGCAAGACACGCTCTCCACGATTTGAGTGTTGATAATGCTCATTATGGCGTAAAGCCGTTGCCACTTGCTGACAGGCAATTGCTTGTAATTCGAGTAAACGCTGAAAACGGAAAATTAAATCAGTATTTTGTAACTCATTAAACAGAGCGACATATTGAGAATGACTTGAACTGGCACGTTCCCAAATTTCTTGCCCCGTAAAATAGTAGCGTAGCATTTTTTGGGTGCGTAAATGGCGATGTTGCATTCGTAGCCGATAAAACAGTGAAACCCTTGCTTTATCAAATGCACTCATCACTGCAATGTTCGCTTTAGCAAGAGCAAGTTGTTTGGCGGGTAAGTTTTCCGTATCATCAGGATCGAAAAAGTCTGCTTTAATCTGTAAATAGTGGCTTAGAGCATCAAAATACTGAGCAATATTTTCCTGCATCGTTCGGTTTGGAAAGCAGAGATAAACAATAACTGCGACTAATCCATAAATTAACGTCCCGAATAAGATCAATAAGGTGTTGCCATACCAAGTCGATTGTGGCGTGTATGTCAGAGTCGTGTAAACGGCAACTAACAATGTACCGAATGCAATAGTACTATAACGCTGACCGATTGCCCCCAGCATAATCACAATAAAGGTAATGATGGTAATCAGGGGAATAAACAGCCAGCCATAACTTAACGCTAATTGTGAACTGAGCGAAGAAATCGCAAAAGCGATCAACGTAAAAAATAGATTTTTTAATCGCCCTGTTAAGCGGTTGTCTAAATCAGAAAGTCCAGCAGCAATAATCCCAAGCACTAATGCCATCGTATGCTCAGAAATATTCAACTGCCAGACTGTTAATGCCGCTAAATTTGTGGCAAAGAAGATCGGTAGTGTCCCAATAATATTGGTATTTAACCAATTAAAAGAGAGTGTTTTAAGAAATTTGGGACGCATTGTTTGCCACAATCTCTAAAATTTCAGCAAAGTCATTACATACATAGTCAGGGTTAGAGTCGCCAATCGGAATGTTGTAATTATAGCCATAAGTTAAACCGACACTTTGGCAACCTGCATTTTGAGCGGCTAGAATATCGTTTTTGGAATCACCGACAAATAATAATTCCTGTGGATATAACCCAAATTTTCCACAAAGGTAATACAGTGGTGCTGGATGTGGTTTAATTTCAGGCAAAGATTGCCCACCTAATGCTTCGCTGAATAGATGGTCTATTTCAAAGGCTTTTAACACAGGCTGAACGTGTTTAGTCGGTTTGTTGGTTACAACCGCTAAGATATATCCTTGTGCTTTTAAGATTTCTAATGTTGTCTTCACATTTGGATATAACTTGCTGATATTACAAATATTTTCACCATAAAAATGTCCAAAACGGCGCTTAATCTGCTTTAATTCTTCTTCGGAAAACTCGTTAGCTCGTCCTGTCCATTCTAACCCTTTGGCAAAGAGTACATCGGCACCATTGCCAATCCAAGTTAGTACTAATTCTTCAGGGGCTTGAGGCAAGCCAACTTCTGCAAAAGCCGAGTTAAGTGAGAGTGCAAGATCTGGCAAGCTATTCACGAGCGTGCCATCTAAATCAAAACCAATAAGTTTGAATTTTTTAGTCATTTTAGCTCCTTATAAGCGGTGAGATTTTTCGGTTATTTTGCTTTTTTATACGCCACTAACATAATAATAATGCCCCCGATTACCATTGGTAATGAAAGCAGTTGCCCACGAGTAATAATATCTGTTGTGGTATTGACTCCAGGGTCAATTTCTCGCACATATTCAACGATAAAGCGGAATACACCGTAGCCGACTAAGAATAATCCTGCAACCGACCCCATTGGGCGTTGTTTACGGATAAAGAGGTTCAGTAATAAAAACAGTGCTAGCCCTTCTAATAAGGCTTGATAAATTTGTGATGGGTGGCGAGGGAGTAAATCAACGTGTGGGAAAATCATTGCCCAAGGCACATCTGTTACTCGTCCCCATAATTCGCCATTGATAAAGTTGCCGATACGCCCCATTCCTAAGCCAAATGGAATAAGTGGAGCAACAAAATCAGCTGTTTGCCAAAAGCTACGTTGTTGGCGGCGAGATGTCCAAATCATTGCGATAATGACACCAATAAGTCCACCGTGGAAAGACATTCCGCCTTCCCAAATGCGAAAGAGATAGAGTGGGTCGATCATTAAGCGATCAAAATTATAGAACAAAACATCGCCAATACGTCCACCTAGAACAACACCAAAGAAACCGTTAAAGAGTAGCTGATCGACTTGTTCTGGTGTCCAAACACCATTGGAGTTTTTTGCTCGTCTTACGCCAAGCCAATAGGCAAAACCAAAACCTAACAGGTACATAATGCCGTACCAATGCACTGAAATTGGACCTAATTGTAAAAAAATCGGATCGATATTGGGGAAAACAAAAAATGGTTGATTCATATAGCCTCTATTTAAAAAACATATTGATCGCAATGCAGACAAGCAGTACCGCAAAAGCCTTTTTCAACGTTGGCACTGGTAGAACATTCGCTGCATTTGCACCTAATTTCGATGTGAAAAATGATGTTAATGTAATGCCACATAGTGCTGGTAGGTAAATGTAGCCGAGAGAATATTCGGGTAAATTCGGTAAATTCCAACCGCTTACGATAAAGCTTATTGTTGCTGCAAACCCGAGTAAAGCACCACAGAAAGATGACGTACCAATCGCTCGTTTCATCTCCAAACCTCGTCCATTGAGATAAGGCACAATAAAAGCTCCCCCCGCAATTCCCGCCATACTTGAAACAGCGCCAATCAGTGAACCCGCAATTAAGGTAGAACTTGGTGTGATTGGTTTTGCTACGCTATCTTTTTTCTTGAGTGAAAAAAGCATCTTTAACGCAAGGAAAATAACAATCACTGCAAATAGTTTTGACATTATTGCTTTAGGCATATCTGCCACAACGAACCCCGCAAGAAAGACGGAAATCATCAATGCGGGAATAAAATATTTGCTGATCTGCCAATCTACATTGCCTAATTTATGGTGACGATGTGCCGCTGAAAAGGCTGTAACAATGATCGTAGAAAATGATGTTCCAAGTGCCATAGACATAATATATTCATTGGGAACATCAATCAGAGAGAACAGATATACTAAAGCAGGTACAATTATTAACCCTCCTCCAATACCAAATAATCCTGCAAGAAAACCAACAACAGCGCCTAATGCTAGGCAACTTAAAAAGATCTCAATCACGTTTTTTCCCCTTATTATTGTTGTTCGCTCGATAAGGCTTACGATATTCTCGCCGCTCACGAGGCTCTTTTTTATCAGACTGAGGTGATTTTCCTTTCTCACTCTCATTTATTAAAATCTGGGCAAATTCTTTCATTACTTTGCGATAAACATCTCGCTTGAACGAAACAACCTGACGCACAGGATACCAAAAGCTCACCCAACGCCAGCCATCGAATTCTGGCGTTTTAGATGTTTTTAGATTGATTAAACTTTCATCGGCAACTAACTGTAACAAAAACCAACGCTGTTTTTGTCCAATACAGACAGGCTGTGCATTTTCCATTCGCACTAACCGTTTAGGAAGTTTATATTTTAGCCAATATTTTGATGCCCAGAGTACTCGTACATCTTTTCTCGATAAACCGACTTCTTCGTAGAGCTCACGGTACATTGCTGTTTCAATGTTTTCACCCTCATTAATTCCCCCTTGTGGAAATTGCCAAGAGTTCTGACCAAACCGTTTTGCCCAAAGAACTTGTCCTTGTTTATTGCAGATCACGATACCAACATTTGGGCGGTAACCATCAAAATCGATCAATTTAGACCGCCTTCTTTATAAAGTGTTAGATAGGTGAATTGTTTCATAATTCAGCCTTTTGAACAACCAAAAGCGAAAGTAAGCGGTCGGTTATCTGTAATATTTTACGAATTGTGAATAACTCTGTGGATAACTTGAAAATTTGTTGATAACTTTTTGGGTAAAACAAGAGGATAATGGGATCTTATTCAAGATAGAGTAAAATAATCGGGATCTCTCATCTAAAAAACAGCTGTATTTATGAACATAATTTTGTGGAATTCGGCATCATTATGGGTATAAATATCAACGTATCGGCGAGATTGATCAATATTATTCACATTAGGATCGAATTATCCCCACGATCTGTGGATAGAATTGTGATAGATCTGAAAAAAGATCGTGTGTAACTTAAAATAAGATCTTTTTATCGCTATTTTATTCAGATAAAACAATAAGTTAGGCAAAGTGTGGAAAAGAGGAAAAGGTAAGGTTATTTTTCATACAGAAGATAAAAATGGGTGAAAAACCCATCTTTATCTGAAGATTATTGTGCTAGTTTTTGACGGACAATTTCGAATAAACATACACCTGTGGCAACTGAAACATTTAATGATGATACAGAGCCAGCCATAGGAATACTGATAAGTTGATCACAATGTTCACGCGTTAAACGACGCATTCCATCGCCTTCAGCCCCCATTACGAGTGCAATGGCTCCAGTCATTTTTACTTGATATAGGCTTTCTGTTGCTTCACCAGCAGTGCCGATAATCCAAACATTTTTTTCTTGCAACTCTCGCATTGTACGAGCAAGGTTAGTTACTCGTACTAATGGAATAACTTCAGCTGCTCCGCAAGCTACTTTACGAGCAGTAGAAGTGAGCTGGGCAGATTTGTCTTTTGGAACAATCACAGCATCAACTCCAGCGGCATCTGCGGTGCGTAAACAAGCACCTAAATTATGTGGATCAGTAACACCATCTAAGATCAATAATAACGGATTAGTTTTACTCGCCAAGATCTGATCAAGATCTTGTTCATTAAGTTCTTTTGCAGGTTTCACTTTTGCAATGATCCCTTGATGCACTTCACCTTGAGCTTTGTTATCTAGGCTTTGGCGATTGAGTTGCTGGATTGCAATTCCTAAGCGTTGTAGTTCATTTAATAGTGGATTTAAACGTTTATCTTCACGCCCTTTTAGCACATAGACTTCAATTAAACGCTCTGGAGCGTTATCTAAAAAGGCTTTAACGGCGTGAATACCATAAATTTGTTCACTCATAGTAGTATTTTCTTAATTGGATTTTGATTGTTTGTTATTAGGCTACAAAATCTCCCCTAATTCTTCTTGCTAAAGAGAGGAATTAAAGCGAAGAAAATTATTTAGCCATTCGGCGAATTTCTATCGTGTTAGAGTTCTCAATATTCAAATTTCCGATGAATAAGTTCCCCTCTTTAGCAAAGAGGGGTAGGGGAGATTTGATGAAATTCACGAAGAAAGTCGTTTTAATGCTCTCTTGTTTTGAAGAACGTAACATCAGGGTAACGTTCCTGTGCTAAGTTAAGATTAACCATTGTCGGAGCAATATAGGTTAGGTTATCACCACCGTCTAGGGCTAAATTCTGCTCATTTTTGCGTTTAAATTCTTCAAATTTCTTCGCATCGTTACACTCAACCCAACGAGCTGTTGCTACATTTACGGTTTCATAAATGGCTTCTACGTTGTATTCCGTTTTTAAGCGAGAAACAACAACATCAAACTGTAATACCCCCACAGCACCAACAATCAAATCATTATTTATTAGTGGTCGGAATACTTGGACTGCACCTTCTTCTGAAAGTTGGACTAATCCTTTGAGTAGCTGTTTCTGTTTAAGTGGGTCGCGTAAACGGATACGGCGGAATAATTCAGGGGCAAAGTTTGGAATACCCGTAAATTTGAGATTTTCGCCTTGTGTGAAGGTATCGCCAATTTGAATTGTGCCGTGATTATGTAAGCCGATAATATCGCCTGCATAGGCTTCTTCTGCGTGAGAGCGGTCGCCAGCCATAAAGGTTAAAGCATCAGAAATGACCACATCTTTCCCTATACGAACGTGTTTTAACTTCATTCCTTTCTCATATTTACCTGAAACAACACGTAAGAATGCAACTCGGTCTCGATGTTTTGGATCCATATTTGCTTGGATTTTAAACACAAAGCCACTAAATTTTTCTTCACTTGCTTCAACAGTACGTTCATCAGATTGACGAGGTTGTGGTGCTGGAGCCCATTCGGTTAAACCATCTAGGAAGTGATCAACACCAAAATTACCTAATGCTGTACCAAAGAAGACTGGCGTTAATTCACCGTTTAAGAAAGATTCTAGCTCAAATTCGTGGCTTGCACCTTGAACAAGTTCTAATTCTTCACGCAACTGTTCGGCTAAATCGTTCCCTACGGCAGTGTCTAATTCAGGGTTATCTAATCCCTTGATGATACGCACATCTTGGATTGTATGTCCTTGCCCTGTTTGGTAAAGGTAGGTTTCATCTTTAGCGATATGGTAAACACCTTTAAATAGTTTTCCACAACCGATAGGCCAAGTAATAGGTGCACAGTTAATTTTTAATACGCTTTCGACTTCATCAAGCAATTCCATCGGATCACGAATATCACGGTCAAGTTTATTCATAAACGTCAGAATTGGCGTATCACGCAGACGAGTAACTTCCATTAACTTAATGGTACGTTCTTCAACCCCTTTTGCTGAATCAATAACCATTAAGCAACTATCAACGGCAGTTAATGTTCGATAGGTATCTTCCGAGAAGTCTTCGTGTCCTGGGGTATCTAGTAAATTCACTAGACAATCATTATAAGGAAATTGCATTACCGAGGTGGTAATTGAAATACCACGTTGTTTTTCCATTTCCATCCAGTCGGATTTTGCGTGCTGTGCTGAGCCTTTTCCTTTGACTGAACCTGCTTTCTGAATGGCGTTACCGTAAAGTAATACTTTTTCGGTGATGGTGGTTTTACCTGCATCGGGGTGGGAAATAATCGCAAAAGTTCTGCGTTTATTCACTTCTTGTGGATAATCATTTAATGACATTCGTTATACTCTAATTCGTTTCAAAATGGCGGTTATTGTCGCCTATCTCACCTTTCATCACAACTCTTTACATCACTTTATACTAAAATTTGCAAAAAATTGACTGAAACTGACCGCTTGTCAATTTAATTTGTAACTAAGATAATAGTCAAGTGGTCAGATTCTTAGTTTTTTACCATATATTCATAGGAGAGCAATATGCGTTGGTTTATTCACGCCTTTAAAAATATTTTTAATTACAGCGGACGAGCAAGACGTGCGGAATATGGCTGGTTTATGTTAATGAACTTTCTCGTACAGCTTGCGGCATTATTGACTGTTTGGGTAATTGCAGCAGGACTATCCTTAAATACCAATGATATGAGTCTCGGCTTAGGTGCGATAGGCATAATTTATTACGCTATATCCTTTATCTACGGTATTCTCACCTTCTTTGTGAGCCTAAGTTTAACCGCACGCCGTTTACACGATTTAGGTAGATCAGGTTGGTGGCAACTAGTCATCTATCTATTACCCTTGCTTTTACTCGGTACAACATTTGTCTTCTTGCCAATTTTAGAAGAAGGTACACCCTCTACTCCAATCATAGCAATTAACATAATGACTTTAGCCACTGTGTTAATTTATATCATCTTTTTCTTAATACTATTTTTTAAAGATGGTCAAAAGCAGGCAAATAAATATGGCGAAAGCCCGAAATACCCAAGTCAAGTAGAGCAAAAAGACAATGAGAGAATTGAACCGAGCGTATAAGCGGTAAGATTTCCGATATTTTTTGCAATATCGCCCAAAGAAAATCCCAGCTATTGACTGGGATTTTTTGTGTTACTTAGAGATCGCGATCATCAACACCCACAAGTAAATAATTACCTTCAATATCTGCCAAGCTTCTAAAGCCGATATTATAAATATCGCAAGCCTTATTACGATTGATTGGGCGATAATCAAAATTATCGTGATGATGCCCGTGGAAAATCTTCCGAACGCCCATTTTTCGAGCAAGTTGATTGATAGCAGCAAAACCCTGTGGATGCGGTCTTGGTGCTTCGTGAGTAATTAAAATATCCGCCTTCTGATTTTCTAATCCTTCTACATCAGAAGGGAAAATTGAAGAACGATGGCGTAATGGAACCCCCCCACGCCAAATACGCTCTTGTGGGGAATATTGGCAATAATGAATTGGGTCAAAAAACATTGGTCGATGTGGTGGCATCCAAATATGCCCACGAAATACCCCTCCAAGTCCTGCAATTTTTACTCCTTCAATTTCTGCTACTCTCCCGTGAAGATTACGCTCTTTCCAAGCACTGCCCCAAATAGCATCAAAGGCTGCCACTGTTTTACTATCGTGGTTACCGTGAATAAACCAAATATCACAATGATGAGCAAGATCATCTAACTCCGCAGTAGTCGTGAGTTGCAAATCGCCTAAAATGATAAGTGAAACATTCTGTCGTTCTTTTACAAAAGGATAAAGATGGGCGTAACTTCCGTGTGGATCACCCGCAAAAAGTATTGTCATTTAATTCTCGTTATATTGCTTCAAAGTTAATGGGATTGGTTCATCATTCAAAATTGATTCAACCACTTCTTTTGTTTGATTATAGCGATCTAAATAGCTTGGTGACTCAATTTCAATATAAGGCACATTATATTTCTCGAGTAACTTTTTCAATAATTGTTGAAACCGCTGACGCTGTTTTACAGAACCTAAACTGCGTAAGCCATCATCAACCCACTTAGTATTGTTAGATAGCAAGATAGTTACATCAAACGGGTATTCCTTGATCATTGAATCTAAAAATGGGTGAGCCTTACCTTCATATTGAATACAAAATGCTTGTGTCGTGATGTAGTCGGTATCAATAATAGCGACTTTATGAGCGTGTTTCATTGCATAATCGACATAACGTTTGTGTCCTAATGCCATTTGCGGATAGTCAGAATATTGCATCGCTTGCTCATCGCCACCTAATTGCTCAAACACAAACTCTCGTCCATATTCCCACGCAGATGTAGTATTAAACACATTGGCTAACTTGCTCACAAGTACACTCTTACCACTACTTTCCCCGCCTAAAATCGCAATAGTTTTAACGAAGAAAGGACGTACTTCTTTTGGAATAAAACGCCAGTACTGGAATGGGTTATTCCGAATTTTAGTCGCAGAGACATTAAAAGAGTTACGTTCAGGATCAACCAAATGCACTTCTAAATTTAAATATTTTTCGTAAGGCTCTTTATCTTGCACTTCACTACTAAATACAATACTTGGCTGAATATTTTTCTCGACAAAGAGAGATTTCACCCTTTCTGCCCAACCTGCCCAACCGTTTGGATAACTCGGAATACCATCTTCAATTAAGTGATGAATAAAAATCTGCTTTTGCTGATATTTAAAGATCTGTTGCATCCAACGTAGGCGATCTTCATTTGTTGGCATTCGCTTCATTTTACTATCGTTAAACAGCTGAATGTCTCGTTCAGTATCTGTACAGACAATAACGTGTAGCATATCTACCTTACTAAAGGCTTCATAAATCATATTGATATGCCCTGTATGCACAGGATAAAACTTACCAAAAATCACGCCAATGCGTTGGTTTTGTTCTTCTACAATGCCTAACGCCTTATGCAGTGCTTTTAATTTAGCCGCACTCGGGTTTTTTATCTTCCCTGTTACTAGCTGATTAAAGTAGGCTCGAGTTACATTAGCTTGTTCGCAAATATCATTTACTTTCAGTTTAAGCTGTTTGCGTTTTTGTTGAAGATAAGCAAAATTTGTCATCGGATATCCCTCAAAATAGAGCTTGAATGATAGGGGAAATTCACTATTTTGTCATTGTTTTCCCTGAAAAAAGGCTCAAAACAGACTGAGAATTGCTCGAGTAAGCGGTTAGTTCTTTAGGATTTTTTGCAAAAAAATGTATAGGGGCTTTCTACTTTTGCTGAGCAAGGTATAATCGCTCCCATTTTTACACATCAAGGGAAACAATGGCGTTACTGATCACTCACAAATGCACGAATTGCGATATGTGCGAGCCCGAATGTCCGAATCAGGCAATATCAATGGGCGATGAAATTTATGTGATTGACCCCGATCTCTGCACTGAGTGTGTAGGGCATTATGAAATCCCTACTTGCCAGAAAGTTTGTCCAATCAACAACTGTATTATTACTGATCCTGATCATATCGAAACCAATGAGCAACTTTGGGAGCGTTTTGTAATGATCCATCACGCAGATCAACTATAATAAGTCGCCTGCAAAATAGGCGACATTAAATTTGAAAAATATCTGAAGAAAAGTACCGCTTACTAGGTTGGTTAGCCAACTACTCCGTTAATGCTTGACGCTGTGCTACAAAAAGTTGCTCACAACCACCTTTAGCTAAATCAAGTAAAGTGCATAATTCCGAATGACTAAATGGTTCACCTTCGGCTGTACCCTGTACTTCAACGAACCTACCGTCTTCCACCATTACTACATTCATATCTGTTTCAGCATTTGAGTCTTCAACATACTCTAAATCACATACGGCTTCGCCTGCTACAATCCCTACTGAAATTGCAGAAACTAAACCTTTTAGTGGGTTTTGTTTAAGTGTACCCTCTGCGACTAATTTATTGATCGCATCGTGTAGTGCCACACAAGCCCCTGTGATAGATGCTGTGCGTGTGCCGCCATCGGCTTGGATAACATCACAATCCACAGTAATGGTACGCTCACCTAAGGCTTTTAAATCCACAATTGCACGTAACGAGCGAGCAATTAAACGTTGAATTTCCATTGTACGCCCACCTTGTTTGCCTTTCGCAGCTTCTCTCTGAGTACGACTATGCGTTGCTCTTGGCAACATTCCATATTCTGCAGTTACCCAACCTTGCTGTTGTCCTTTTAAAAAACGAGGTACAGTGTCTTCAATAGTGGCATTACATAACACCTTAGTTTCTCCAAATTCAATTAGCACGGAGCCTTCCGCATAGCGTGTGTAATGGCGAGTAATTTTAATTAGGCGAGTTTGAATATTAGGGCGATTATTTGGACGCATAATAATTCCTTTGTTAAGATAAAATTTTCCCTATTTTAGCAGAATAACCAGTACAATATGCCAAATTTTACCAACTAAGAGAGATGTATATGATTTATAGTATGACCGCTTTTTCACATTTAGAGTTGAAAAAAGAGTGGGGAAATGCAGTATGGGAAATTCGTTCAGTTAATCAACGTTTCTTAGAAACCTATTTCCGTTTACCCGAAACCTTTCGCAATTTAGAAATGACTCTAAGAGAACGTTTGCGTTCATCTTTAACGCGTGGAAAAGTAGAATGTAGCCTACGAATTGAGCTAAATAATAACCAAAACAATGGATTAGCTTTAAATCAAGAATATGCAAAACAAGTCATTAGCTCATTACAATGGCTTAAAGAGACTGCAAATGAAGGTGAAATCAACCTTGTAGATATTTTACGTTTTCCTGGTGTAGTTGATGTACAAAATCAAGATCTTGACCAAATTTCACAGGACTTATTAGCTGGTTTTGAACAAATTTTAACAGACTTTATTGCTATGCGTGGGCGTGAGGGTGAAAACTTACAGCAGTTAATTCAACAGCGTTTAGATGCGATTGCAGAAGAAGCAAGTAAAGTTCAAGCACAAATGCCAACTATCCTACAATGGCAAAAAGAGCGTTTACAACAACGCTTTGACGAATTGAACCTACAAATTGATCCTCAACGATTAGAACAAGAAATGGTTCTTCTTGCTCAGCGTGTAGATGTTGCCGAAGAGCTTGATCGCTTACAGCTACACGTTAAAGAAACGACATCTATTTTAAAGAAAGGTGGTGCAGTAGGGCGCAAACTTGATTTTATGATGCAAGAACTTAATCGAGAAGCGAATACGTTGGCATCAAAATCAATCAACGCTGATGTGACTAACTCCGCCGTTGAACTAAAAGTATTAATTGAGCAAATGCGTGAGCAAATTCAAAATTTGGAATAATAGTTCACGATCAAAGATATATAGTGTAATGGATAAATCAATAGTAACCATTTTGTCCATTACGCCCTATTACACCACCTCAACGAATAAACGCAAAAAACCGCAAGCTATC
>NZ_LEKM01000193.1 GCF_009761375.1 Ursidibacter arcticus
ATAAAACTGCAGACTGATGACAAACCCCAATTTGTTGTATCCAATTAACGGACGCCAGCGTGGCGTCCCTACATAACAAAATAAAATCTGTTATTTTTCAATTGGTTATAACTTTCCTTGTAGGGACGCCACGCTGGCGTCCGAATGAAAAAAGACTTTGTCAATAATCTGAACCGAGCATTTATCTGCTCGGCTTTTTCTATCTGAAATTAGCGACGTAAACCTAAACGTGCGATAGTTTCTGAATATTTAGCAAGATCAGTACGTTTTAAGTAGTCTAATAATTTACGACGGCGTGAAACCATACGTAATAAACCACGACGACCGTGGTGATCTTTTTTATGCTCAGCAAAGTGGCCTTGTAAGTGGTTGATTTGTGCAGTTAAAAGTGCGATTTGCACTTCTGAAGAACCAGTATCTTTTGCATCACGACCAAATTCAGCAACGATTTTTGCTTTTGCTTCTACGCTTAGAGACATTTTTTACTCCTAAAAAGTAGTTAAGTTTAAATTCATCAATAGCCGATCTCTAATTCAGCTACGACACGAAGTTGCAAATTCTAAAGGGAATTCGCTATAAAAGCAATCTTCCCTAAATAAAATTTTAATGATGAGAAGTTTGATTACTTGGCTGTAAATACTCTTCTTTATTTGGATCAACCGCTTTTGATTTACGAATCATCGGCTCAACGGTTGAACCCTGAACTAAAATCGAGAACATCACCACCGAATAAGTCATCACCAAAATAATATCTTTCACATCAATTCCATCACCTACAAAAGCGGTTTTAGCAGGAATAGATAACGCCATCGCTAAAGCCAAACCACCACGCAATCCGCCCCACGTCATAATTTTTAACGTGTATGGATTATAAGTACGGAATTTTTTAAGTACTTGTAACGGAAGCCATAAACTTGCATAGCGAGCCGCTAAACAAACAGGAATTGCTGCAATCATTAAAATAATACCGTAAATACTAAAATCAATAAGCAATAACGCAAAACCAATTAGGAAGAATAACAACGCATTCAAGAAATGGTCGATCATTTCCCAGAAGTGATCTAAATAACGTTGGCTCTGTTCCGAAAAGCCTGAATGACGAGTCCAGTTACCAATCATAATCCCAGAAACTACCATCGCTAACGCACCTGAAACGTGAAGGAAGTTATTTGCAAACATAAAGCCTGCGGTTGGAATAGTTAAAGTAAGAAGGATTTCCAAGCTACCATCATCAGTAGATGAAATCAGAATATGTGCAATAAATCCAAGTACAAAGCCAAATAAGATACCGCCAATAGCCTCGTGTAAAAACAGCCCCATAATACCGCTGAAGGAAGCCTCCTGCCCACCAAAAGCAACGGCAAAGACAGTAACAAAAATCACCAAGCCGACACCATCATTGAATAAAGATTCCCCTTCAACTTGAATAGCAATACGTTTAGGTGCACGAAGATTTTTAATTATCGCAATAACTGCTATCGGGTCGTTTGGTGAAATTAACGCACCAAAGAGCAAACAATAAATAAAATCCATTGGTAACCCAATAAGATTACTTAAGAAATAGATAAGAGACCCAACAATAAAAGTGGAAGCAATAGTAGAAAACAGAGCAAAAATCGTAATTTCCCATTTTTGATCTTTCAATAATGGCAATTTAATACCTAACGAACCTGCAAATAACAAGAAACCTAAAATTCCGTTAAGCAAGAAACTCTTAAAGTCGATCTGCTCCATTACTTCAATCGCAATATGATCTAAATTAAACCAACCGAAAGAACCAAGCAATAAAAGTAACAAAGACCCCACCATCGCTGCCGCAGTAATGGCAATGGTTGATTGAACTTGAGCACTGATTTTACTGGTGATAAAGCCTAGCAAAATAGATAAGGCTGAGAGAAAACAAATATATGCGTAAATACCCATACGCTATCCTTAGAATGTCAAAGTAGTAAAAGGAAATGAAAATATGAGTGCGAATTAAAGCAAATTTTCCCTTCAAATGCAAAAAATCCTAACAAAACCGATCTGCAAGCGGTCTTATCGCCACAATTTTTTGCAAAAATTCAAATTTGAGAATTAGTTGCTTTACAGTATAATCAAGCAAATATTAACTTGATTAAGGAATATAATCGCAATGATTGAAAATATGCATAATCGAACAAGCGGACCAGTATTTAAAATTATTTTTGCACTAGTGTCGCTTTCATTCGTACTTGGTGGAATTGGTGGAACATTGTTTACAGCCGACACATCAGCAGTAAAAGTAAACGGGCAAGAAATTTCCCAACAGTTATTTAACAACCAAAAAAGCCAACGAGAAAACGCACTTTACACTCAATTAGGTGGACAAGCAGGCGATCTACTTGATAATCCTGAATATGCCAAACAATTTCAGCAAGCTATTTTAGATGGATTGGTAAATGAAGAACTTATTCGCCAATATATCCAAGAATTAAAGCTAGGTATTACCGCAGACCAAATCAAGTCAGAAATTGTCAATAGCGGTGCATTTAACACCAACGGTAAATTCGACAATGCTCTTTATCAACAATCATTACAACGTAGCCGCATTACACCAGATCAATATGCAGCGACAGTGCGTGATGGAATGTTAATCTCTCAGTTGAATGAAGGCATTATCAATAGTAATTTCAGCGTACCAGCAGAAAAAGAGCTATTAGCTAAATTATTACTACAAAAACGTGTTGCTCGTTTATTCACAATGCCAATTGCAAAAGAAATGGCAAATCAAACCGCTTCTGAAGATGAACTAAAAAGCTACTATGATGCTCATCAAAAAGAATTTATTAACCCAGAGCAAGTTGCGGTGGAGTACCTCATCGCGACCCCGAAAGATTTTGAAAATAAGGTTCAAATTACCCCAGAACAAATTGAAACCTATTATCAAACCAACAAATCTCAATTTGGGAATATAGAGAAAAAAGCAGCGCATATTCAAGTAGCTGATGAAACAACAGCCAATACGATTTATGAACAGCTAAAAAATGGTACTGAATTTGCAACGTTAGCGAAAGAACACTCAACTGACAGTATTACAGCTAAAAATGGCGGTGATTTAGGTTGGGTAAAAAATGGCACTTTCCCTACCGCTTTTGAAGTCGCTTTAAATAGCCTAAAAGTGGGTGAATTTAGTAAACCTGTCAAAATTGATGGTGCTTACCACATTGTTAAAGTACTAGAACAACGTGGTAGCGAAACCCCACTTGCAGAAGTGAAAGATCGCATTACAAGCATTATCAAAAGTGAACTTGTTGCACCAGAATACTCAAATGCAATCAATGAGCTAAAAAATAAAGCCTTTGAAAATAGTGGTTCATTACAAGATGCTGCTGATGCTGTTGGCTTAACATTAAAGAAAACCAAAAGTTTTACACATAGCCAAATTCCAGCAGAATTAAATAACGACAAAGTTATCAAAGCTATCTTCAATAGTGAGTTGAAACAGAGCAAGCAAAACTCAGAAGCAATTGATATTACCAATGGTGATCAAGCGGCAACGCTTTTCTTACGAGTGACTGATTATCAAGCAGAAAGCACTCAAACGTTTGAGCAAGCTAAATCTGCGGTTGAACAACTAGTTAAACAAGAAAAAGCCGAAAAAGCATTACTTGCCAAAGCAGAGCAAGAAGTAAAATCACTCAATGCAGGAAACGCAGCAACAGTGGATTTCGGTAAAGCAGAAGAGCTTGTATTTATCCAAGCTCAAACAACGCACCCAGTATTATCACAAACGCTATTCTCAATGGCGAAACCAAGCGATAAGCCTAACTATCAAGTTGCTAGAGATAAAAATGGTGATGTGTTAATTATTGCTTTAGATAAAGTGGTTGATGGCAGTATTGAGCAAGAAGGTTTTACAATGTTATCTAATGCGATTTCACAGCAAGATCAAGCAGCACTTTATTTAACACTATTAAATGATTTGCGTGCAAAAGCTAAAATCGAAATAAACCAAGAGTTTATGGAAGAGCTAGAAGCACAATATCAAAAATAACCATCACAGATTATTGACGAACTTATTTCGTGTAGGGTGGGCTTTAGCCCACCATAGATTATTAACAAAGTCTTTTCTTATTCGGACGCACGCAGTACCCCCTACAAAGATAATTATAACCAATTGAAAAATAAACGATTTCATACCATTATGTAGGGACGCCACGCTGGCGTCCGTTTATGAAATACAACAAATTAGGGCTTATTATCAATCTATAGTGAGCTTTAGCCCACCATAGATTATTGACAAAGTCTTTTTTCATTCGGACGCACT
>NZ_LEKM01000194.1 GCF_009761375.1 Ursidibacter arcticus
ACCTAAAGTGTTTTGGGTTGAGAGTGAAGGCTAAGAAGCTCAGAGACGAGAAATGAAGAGAATGCTCAGGTAACAGCTTGTTTATGATTTTGAAGAAAGAATGAAAAGAACGAGGCTAGAGATAGCTAAGAGATAAGATAGATAAAACAGGATTTTCCTGATGGACGTAGTGCTGTGGTCCCACCTGACTCCATACCGAACTCAGAAGTGAAACGCAGTAACGCCGATGGTAGTGTGGTGATTCGCCATGTGAGAGTAGGGCACCATCAGGGTATTATGAAAAGGAAACCGCAAGTTAGGGATAGCTTGCGGTTTTTTGCGTTTATTCATTGAGGTGGTGTAATAGGTGGTGTTGTCTATTACAGCTTATTTTCCTTATAAACATAAAGGATTAAGAAGTGCTTTATCTAGCTTAAAATATAATGGAGGATCCCGCACTCTTGTCCATTACACCCCTAAAGCTTGCTCTACAGTTTAATTTCTTGGTACATTTTTGCTATTTATGGCTCAAATAATCGCTAATAAATCTAGCAATCTGTTCTACATTATTGATATCCAATAGATTATCTCGTTCTATTGGGTAATCAGTAGCGGTGGCAATGGTGAAATCGTCCATTTCAGGTAGTGGTTTTTCTATGGTTTTACGATGTAATTGGATTTTAGGTAATTGCTCGTGTTTGAATCCTTCCACCAAAATCAGATCAAGCCCCTTATCTGCAAACTGTGCAACTAAGGTTTCAAAAGATGCCATTGTTTGTGTTTCTGTCATTAACGCCCAACGTTGCTCACAAGCAATCATTGTTGGATTTGCTCCGGCTTGGCGTAAGCGATAGCTATCTTTTCCTGCTTTATCAATATCAACATTATGATGGGAATGTTTAATTAACCCGACTTTCAACCCCTTTTCTGAAAGATGTGGGATCAGCTTTTCCAGCAACGTAGTTTTCCCTGTACCGCTATACCCTGTGATTGCCAAAATAGGCGTTTTGCAAAAATGAGGGGAAATCTGACCGCTTGCTAACTCTTCAGCACAATTAAAATTTTGGAATGACTCTGGCTGCTCAGAAAAATCAACAGCGACATAACGCTGTGAGTGGAAAAATTGCAATACTCTACGTTCACCACAAGCGAGATAACTTATTAGGCTGGGTAAAATAGAACGATGTATCAGGCAAAATGTAGGGTGAGCTCGTTCTCCATCGTGAGCGTAAGCAATTTGTGCTTGGTTAATGCGTAATGCAGTGGCGAGCTTTTGGCATAAATTATGCGGTACAAAAGGGCTATCACAAGGTACAAATAGCAAGTATTCACTTTCAATCTGCTCAAAGCCCGACAACATTCCACTCAATGGACCTTGGAAATTGTTTAATTTATCGGAATAGTGAGGAATGTTCGGGTATTTTTGAGCATATTCGTGGTGCAAGCGGTTTATATTCAAGAAAATTTTGCAAGTTTGGGGTTCAAGACGCTCAATAATATGGGAAATTAAGGCTTTGCCAGCAAAGTGTTGCAAACCTTTTTCTACGCCATTAAAACGGCGAGCAAGCCCCCCAGAAAGAATAACTGCTGTTATATTATTTATTTCTGCCATTTGTCGTCCTTTTTTTGCAAAATAGTGATGAAAAGTATATGATTTCCCCCAATTTTTCCACATTTTTTTAAGGTTTTAAGATGAAATGTAAACGTTTAGAAGAAGTCCTTGAATTATTAGGCGAACATTGGCGTAAAGAGCCAGATTTACACCTATTGGATCTACTCCACAAGATTGCTGAAGAAGTAGGTGAGTCAAACAATTTAGATGCGTTGCGAGATGAAGTACTCATTTATCAGCTTAAAATGCGTGGTAAAGATAAATCAGAAGTGATCCCTGGGCTTAAAAAAGATTATGAAGATGATTTTAAAACCGCATTATTAAAAGCTCGCGGAATTTTAAGTGAGTAATATTGTCCAACTCAACTCCATTTACTCGTGATATTTTATTAAGGTTATTTATGAAAAAATTAGTTTTAAAAACGGCATTTGTTGCACTTTCTGCACTTTTTACTTTAAATGCTAACGCAAATACGTCTGCTCCAGTGGCAAATAAAGAGTATATTCAAGTTAAAGAAACACCATCTGCACAGAAAGAAGTGTTAGAGTTTTTCTCATTTTATTGTCCGCACTGCTACGATTTTGAATTTCAGTATAAAATTCCATCTACCATTAAGGCTGGATTAGATAAAGATGTGGTATTTAAACAATATCACGTTGATTTCTTAGGTCGTCAGTCAGAAAGCCTAACAAGAGCGTGGGCATTGGCAATGGCACTTGGCGTGGAAGATAAGGTAAAAACTCCATTATTTGAAGCAGCACAGCAAGATAGCATTAAATCAATGGAGGACATTCGTGCTATTTTCTTAGCAAATGGTATTACTGCTGAACAGTTTGATGGCGGTATTAACAGCTTTGCAGTGAGTGGCTTAGTGAATAAACAAGCTCAAGCGCTTAAAGAGTTTAATGTGCGTGGCGTGCCAGCTTTTTATGTGAATGAGCAATATCAGTTAAATTTAGATGGTTTCTCAGATTCCCGTTCAACGTCTGAATTTGTACAACGCTACATTGACGCAGTGTTATTTTTGGTGAAAAAATAATATGGTTATATGGGGGTAATATTTATACTACACTCACAGTTTCGCAAGCGGTCTGTTTTAATTAAATTTTTGCAATAGCTAAAGGGGGCTTTTTCTGGTGGAATTTGCTTGCTACACTAGGCTATCTTATTCTTTTGGAGAATGTTAATGAACTCAAGCAAAATTGGTGTATTACTTGCCAACTTAGGTACGCCAGATGAACCTACTGCCCCTGCGGTAAAACGCTATTTAAAACAGTTTTTAAGCGACCCGCGTGTAATTGATTTACCCCGTTGGAAATGGTTGCCCATTTTAAACTTTATGGTGTTGCCAAAACGCTCGCCTAAAGTGGCTCACGCCTATCAATCTATTTGGACGGAAAACGGCTCCCCCCTATTGGCAATTTCTCGTCAGCAACAGCACATTATTCAGAAATATTTTGATGTAAAAGGCAAAAATATCGTGATGGAACTGGGAATGAGCTACGGTAATCCAAGTATGCAAAGTGCGGTAGATAGCCTAATTGCTCAAGGCGTGGAGAAAATTATTGTGTTACCCCTTTACCCACAATATAGCTCAACTACCACTGCTTCAGTGTTTGATGCGTTTGCCAATGCCTTGACTTCACATAAAAAGGTTGTGCCTTTTGAGTTTATTCATAGCTACCACAACAACCCCCACTATATTCAAGCCTTAGCAAATAGCATTGAATTAGCTGATGATGAATTACTGTTGTTCTCTTTTCACGGTATTCCCAAACGTTATGAAACCGAAGGGGATTTTTACGCATCACATTGCCGAGAAACCGCCAAACTCGTGGCAGAAAAACTGGGTTTAACCGAAAAACAGTGGTTTTTATCGTTTCAATCTCGTTTCGGCGATGAAGAGTGGCTACAACCCTACACTGATGAAACCTTAGTAAATTTCCCAAGCCAAAATGTGAAAAAAGTTGCGGTAATTTGTGCAGGTTTTTCGGCTGATTGCCTTGAAACCTTAGAAGAAATCGCAGAAGAAAATCGTGAAAACTTTGAAAACGCAGGTGGCGAAAGCTATCGCTACATTCCTGCGCTTAATGCAAATGCCGATCATATTCAAGCGTTGGTGAAATTGATTGAAGATAAGCTATAATTTTATTAGGTGTAATGGAAATGGTTGCTAATAACACTGTGTGAAAGTAATTATTGGGTGTAATGGATAAAATCATTAAAGATATTTCCATTACACCCAATAAATCAGAAACGAATAAATCCGTTTAATTTTTCTAAAGTACTTTCACCAATTCCTGATACTTTTGATAGCTCAGCCATATTTTTGATTTTTCCGTTTTGTTTACGGTATTCAACAATCGCTTTGGCTTTAGCTTCACCAATTCCATCTAATGTTTGTAATGTTTTCTCATCAGCAGTATTAATGTTCACTTTAGCTGCCTTTTTGACACTATTTTTAGTAGAAGTTACCGCTTCTTTTGCGTTAGCTACTTTTGTTTCAGCACTCTGTTTTACTGCTGAAGTTTTTTCTGTTACCGCTGATTTTGCAGAATCTTTCGCTGATGTTACCGCTTGGTTGGTTGCACTCTCTTTAATTGCTGTCATAGGATTGGTTGTTTCCGCAAATGTAGTAGAAGAAACAGCGATCGCAATACCAAGTGCAACTAACGATTTTAATGATTTCATTGAAGAATCCTTATAAAAATAAATAATGTTTATACTAGGAAAAGCCTAGAGCCGAGCATAGGACATATAGTTAAAATTAAAGTTCCAGAAAATAAAAAAGGCTATCCTTTATGAAAAGAATAGCCTTAAATTCTTATTTAATCAAAAACTATAAATTGATTACAGCAAAGAATACAAGCACGCTATAAAGGGCTGATAATCCGTAGAAAATCCAAGCACCAGCAGGAACGTGTACTTTAAAATCGTGTAATCCTAAATGGATACGGTGCATACCACACCACATTGGGAAGATTAGAAATGCTAAGATGGCTAATTTTCCGATCCAAGTATGGGCAAATGCAATAATATTATCTGGTGTGATAATCCCAAACGGTAATAAAAAACCGAGAATTAGCACTAACACAGGGAAAAAGATCGCACTAATTGCACCACCAGCACCGAATAATAACCATACTGCTGGTTCATTCGAACGTTTTGGGTTAAGTTTATCCATTTTATTCCCCTTATACTAAAATTAAAGCAAGTAAGCTCACAAATGCGGTTATTCCCCAAAAAGCTCGAGAAACTAAGGTAACATTGATGCGTTCATTTTTCACAATCACGTTCATCATTTGTGGTGCCATACCAAAGAAAGTAAAGCTATTTAATAATACCGCCCCTAAGGTAATAATATTTAGAATAACTACCACTGGGTTTTGTAAAAAGCCTACGAAATCAGTTGCAAAAGTGCCTTTACCTAAAGAAACTAATCCGTAGAGTAAAACTAAGCAGAACCAAACGGTTGGTACTGACGTACTTTCACGCAAAACATAGAATTTGTAAAAATCTAACTTTTTCCACCACGTTGGTTTAATTTCACGCACATATTTTTTGCGTTTACTGGCTGTTGTTGTCATCTTACTCTCCTTACTTCTGCGGTTTTAACATTGCAAATACATAGTCTTTCGCACTTTCAATCTTGCCTTGGTTTACGGCAGATGCTGGTCCAACGTGTTTTGGACAAACTTCTGAACAGTAACCCACGAAAGTACAACTCCAAACACCATTTTTGCCGTTTAGAATTTTCATACGTTCCGCTTTACCATTATCACGGTTATCTAAATTATAACGGTGAGCAAGAGTTAGTGCGGCAGGACCAACAAATTCAGGGTTTAGACCAAATTGTGGACAAGCTGCATAGCATAAACCACAGTTAATACACATTGAGAATGTACGATATTTCTCCAACTGTGCTGGAGTTTGTTTTGTACGACTTTTCGCTAATTCTGCTGATGGGTGTGGTTTGCCATCTAACTCTGGTGCTTTATTATCAATGATATATGGCTTGATAGATTCCAGACTTTCAATAAAGTGGCTTAAATCAACCACTAAATCACGTTCAATCGGGAAGTTTGCAAGCGGTTCAATTCGCATATAACCACTATAATCACGTAAGAATGTCTTACAAGCTAATTTTGGCTTGCCATTTACCATCATACCGCAAGAGCCACAGATCGCCATACGGCAAGACCAACGATAAGATAGCTCTGGCTCTAATTCATCTTTAATATAGCCAAGTGCATCAAGTAATGAAGTTTGGCTATCGTAAGGTACTTCATATTTGGCTAAGAATGGTTCGTTATCTTGTTCAGGGTTATAACGAAGCACTTCGACTGTCATTTTACTTTGGTTAGTCATCTTCTGTTACTCCTTGTTTGCTGCCGCTTTTTCTTGTGCTTCTGCTTCCGCACCATACACACGTTTTGCAGGTTGTGATTTGGTAATTTTCACATCGCTATATTTGATCGTTGGTGCACCATCTGCATTGTAGAATGCTTGAGTGTGTTTTAAGTAATTTACATCATCACGTTCTACATAGTCTAAACGTTGGTGAGCACCACGAGATTCTTTACGTTCAACTGCTGATGATGAAATAGATTGAGCAACATCAAGAATGTATCCCAACTCAATTTTATAGAGTAAATCAGTATTAAATACACTTGAAGTGTCTTTTACTTTAATACGTTTATAACGTTCTTTTAACTCTGCAATTTTAGCGACTGTTTTTTCCATACTCTCTTGTGTACGATAAATACCACAGCCTTCTTCCATTGAATCACCCATTTCATTACGAATTTGTGACCAAGATTCTTCGCCTTCTTGACGAGCTAATGCATAAACACGCTCTAACACGTCTTGAGCTTGTGCATCAATGACTGCTTGATTGCGTGGGCTAGCTTCCACTGCACGTTGAGCTGCCATCTCACCTGCAACTTTACCGAACACGACTAATTCAGCTAATGAGTTTGAACCTAAACGGTTTGCTCCGTGCAAGCCTGATGATGCACACTCACCCACCGCAAATAAGCCTTTAATGCAGGTTTCTGCTTGTTGATCAACTTCAATACCACCCATTGTATAGTGAACAACTGGACGAACAGGGATTGGAGCTTTAGCTGGATCTACGCCCTCATAAGCTTTTGCTAATTCACAAATAAATGGTAAACGTTCGTGTAAGTATTTTTCGCCTAAATGACGTAGGTCTAAATGTACAACATCAACACCTTTTGCTGTTTTTAATGTATTACCTTTACGCCATTCTTGCCAGAATGCTTGCGAAACTTTGTCACGCGGACCTAATTCCATATATTTATTTTCTGGCTTACCGATTGGTGTTTCTGGCCCTAAACCGTAATCTTGTAAATAACGATAACCATCTTTATTCACTAAGATACCGCCTTCACCACGGCAACCTTCTGTCATCAAAATACCTGTGTTTGGTAGGCCTGTTGGGTGATACTGTACAAATTCCATATCACGCAATGGCACACCGTGGCGATAAGCCATTGATAAACCATCACCCGTTACAATACCGCCATTGGTATTGAAACGATATGCTCGGCAACCACCACCGGTGGCAATGACAACTGCGTTTGCATTGATTTGTACGAAAGTTCCTTCCATCATATTCATTGCAACACAGCCACGAGCGTGACCATCATCAACTAAAATATCTACCACAAAATGCTCATCAAAACGAATAATCTGCGGGTATTTAATTGAAGTTTGGAAAAGGGTATGTAATAAGTGGAAACCTGTTTTATCGGCTGCAAACCAAGTACGTTCGATTTTCATACCACCGAAACGGCGTACGTTTACATCACCGTCTTCTTTACGACTCCAAGGACAACCCCAACGCTCAAGTTGAGTCATTTCAACTGGAGAATGCTCTACGAAGTACTCTACTACATCTTGTTCGCATAACCAGTCGCCACCACCTACGGTATCGTGGAAGTGTTTATCATAAGAGTCAGTTTCTTTGACTACCGCAGCCGCTCCTCCTTCTGCCGCAACAGTATGGCTACGCATTGGATAAACTTTTGAAATTAAAGCTATTTTTAGATTTGGATTCGCTTCCGCAGCTGCAATTGCAGCTCGTAAACCGCCACCACCAGCGCCCACAATGGCAACATCAACATTGATAGTTTGCACAATTTCCTCCTTGGGAATATAAATACATCAACTGAAATTTGTAGGTATTTTGCCATTATTTCTTATGGTTTATAACCACTTTTTACAATTTATTAACATAAAAAAAGTAGTTTTGTGATCTACCTCAAAAAACAGATCAAACCATTTCAATGTATTGATAATCGCTCTTATTAAGTATGTGATTTTATAAGAAATTTCATTGAATCAACGGCATTTTTTCACTCTTTTCCAATATGCTGTTGGTTACACATTCAAATGTTGGAATAAACTTAAATTATCAGGAATTAAAAAGACTTCTTCGTTAATCTGATAATTACCACGTTGAAAAGCATCTTTAGTTAAAAGCACTTCAATCGGATCTTCAGATTGTTCGCTATGAATTTCAATACGAGTTAAAAAACCGATAGAGTGAATATGACTAATTTTCCCTTTCGCTAACGCATTTTCAGCTGAACGTGATAATGTAAGTTCATAAGGTCTTACATAGGCAGTGATATTTCCACTATTCGCTTTCTCACTGGAATGATCCGCTAATTTATGAGCAAACTCCCCCACCACTAAGTTATTTTCTTCAACATACCCTTGGAATTTATTGGTATCACCGACAAACCCGCTGACAAATTCAGTTTGCGGTGCATAATAAATATTCTGTGGAATATCCACTTGCTCTATTTTGCCGTGATTGATAACAACAATTCGGTCGGAGACTTCTAATGCTTCTTCCTGATCGTGAGTAACGAAAATCGAAGTAATATTTAGCTCTTTATGTAACGTTTTCAGCCAACGACGTAAGGTTTTACGCACTTGTGCATCTAAAGCACCAAAAGGTTCATCTAACAATAACACTTCTGGCTTAACAGCTAATGCTCGTGCAAGAGCAACTCGCTGTCTTTGCCCGCCTGAGAGTTGATCAGGGAAGGAATGAGCTAGGTGTTCTAACTTAACTAGTTTTAATAATTCCATCACCCGTTGCAAAATTTCTTGCTTATTTAACCGCTTACTACGGGGCTGTACATTCAACCCAAAGGCGACATTGTCAAAAATGGTCATATGGCGAAAGAGTGCGTAGTGCTGAAATACAAATCCAACTTTTCGTTCAGCCGCATTCAAATGAGTAACATCTTTGCCAGAGAAAAAGATCTTTCCCGTATCGCTGGTATCTAAACCAGCAATTATCCGCAGTAATGATGTTTTTCCACAACCACTAGGGCCTAATAAAGAGATTAACTCGCCTTTTTCTAATGATAAATTGATGTTATGTAGGGCTTGATATTTTCCAAAATGTTTATTTAAGTTTTCAATAACAACAGACATCTTAAACTCCTTCATTTATATAATCACTTTGCGGTTGAATATTCTTATGTTTTTGTTTCTGCATATATTCAATTAAGTTTTGTAATAACAATGTTGAAATAGCAATTAAAGCAAGTAAACTGGCACAGGCAAAAGCGGCTGTAAATTGATATTCGTTATATAAAATCTCTACGTGAAGTGGAATAGTATTTGTTTGATTACGAATATGACCTGAAACGACACTAACAGCCCCAAATTCTCCGATTGTTCGAGCATTTGCTAAAATAATGCCGTATAAAAGCGGCCATTTTATTTTAGGCAATGTTACTTTAAATAGAATATGCCAAAAATTAGCCCCTAAAGTTAATGCGACTTGTTCTTCGCTATTACCTAAATTTTTCATTGCGGGTAATAATGATTTCACCACAATCGGGAAGGTAACAAATAAAGTCGCAATAATAATTCCAGGTAATGCAAATATAATTTCTAAATTAAGCGCATCAAGCACATCACCAAATAGCCCATCAATGCCAAACAGTAAAATTAACATTAATCCTGCAACAACAGGAGAAACTGTTAAAGGTAAATCAATAAAGGTAAGTATGATCTTTTTTCCTTTAAATTCAAAATTAGCTAATAGCCACGCCATCATTACACCAAAAAATAAATTTAATGGTAGAGAAATAATAGCAACAATTAACGTTAATTTAATCGCATTTATCGCTTCTGTTTGATACAGTGCATTGGAAAAATTATCCCAACCAGATTTTAGTGCTTCATAAAAAATTGCACCTAATGGAATAATCAATAATATTGTTAAGAAAACAACTGTAATAGAAATCAATAGATATTTAGCCAAATAATGATTAGATCGATTTATAGTATTCATTTTATTCTCCTTTGCTTATTATTTTGTAATATGACGGCTAAAATAACCTTCAATGAAGTTAATCGCTAACAATACTAAAAATGAGAGTAACAACATTAAAAAAGCAATAGCAGATGCACCTTGAATATCATAAATATCTAATTTAGACATAATAATCAGCGGCGTAATTTCAGATACAAGGGGAATATTACCGGCAATAAAAATAACTGAACCATACTCACTTAATGCTCTAGCAAACCCCATTCCTGCTCCACTAATAATAGCTGGATATAAAGTAGGTAAAATAACTTTATATAAAATGGTAAATTTACTAGCACCTAAGATTGAAGCTGCTTCTTCTAAAGATGGATCAAGATCTTTTAATACAGGTTGAATAGCTCTCACTGTAAAAGGAAAACTCACAAAAATTAATGCAATGAGAATACCCACTGGTGTGAAGGCAATTTTTATATCAAATTGATGAAAAAACTGCCCAAATAATCCATTAGGTGCATATAGCGTAGCAAGAACAATTCCTGCTACTGCTGTTGGTAAAGCAAAAGGTAAATCAATTAAAGCATTAAGAATATTTTTTCCTTTAAATTCATATCGCACTAACACCCAAGCAGTAATTGTGCCGAAAATGATGTTAATGAGAGCTGAAATAAATGCGAGTTTAAAAGATAATAAAATAGAATAAATAACCCTTTTATTCGTAACTGTTTCCCAAATACTCTGCCATTCTAATTGTATTGTTGTTAGAAATAACATAATAAATGGTAGAATAACCATTGAAATAATCCAAAAAGATGTGATCCCTAAACTTAACCTAAATGCAGGTAAGGTTTTTCTTGTGGAAAATAACCCCATTTTTCCCCCTTATAATGTTTCATTCAACTCATAATAAATAAAAGTGTTCTAATTACACTATCGCTAAATTTATTTTATAGAGAAAGAACAGAATTATTTCAGATATAACTTAAAGATCTAAAAACACAAGATTGTTGATAATAATTATCATCTTGCTATTTCAAAAGAATATATAAGGCTTATCTTTAGGGCGTTATTCCAAAATTTTCTAACGTATATTCCCTTATTATTTTTCATCAAAATCATTCTTGCGTATAAATATTACGAAAAACATTCAGGGGGATAAAATGAAAAGGATATTATTGATATTTCTATTTGGTATATCGTCATTATCAATCGGTATAAAAAATGCAGAAGCAAAAGAACAAATGCTATTAGTTGCCTACGATGTTATTCGTGATTACTACAAACAATATTTACCGATTTATATTAACCAACACGGTAACTTAAATGTTGGACTCTCTTTTGGTGGAGCAAGTAAACAAGCAATAGCAGTTCAAAATGGATTGCCTGCAGATGTTGTTACACTAAATCAACGTAATGATATTGAATTATTGGTTAAAAATGGTTGGGTTTCTCCTGATTGGCAACAAAAATATCCCAACAATGCAGTGCCTTTTTATACCACTATTGTGTTATTAGTTAGAAAAGGTAATCCAAAACAAATTCGAGATTGGGATGATCTTGCAAAAGATGGGGTGAAAGTCGTTTTCGCAAATCCCAAAACATCAGGAAATGGACGATATGCTTATCTCTCACTGTTTGGCTTTGCTCGTAAACACTATGCTGATGAACAACAAGGCAACGTATTTTTGCAAAAAGTTCTACAAAACGTACCGCTTTTCGATGCAGGAGCAAGAGCCGCAACCATTACATTTGTACAGCGTGAAATAGGCGATGTGTTGATTGCACCTGAAAATGAAGCTAGCTTAGCTGCAAAAGCGTTAGGGGAAGATAAATTTGAAGTCATTTACCCCAGTTATAGTGCTGCAGCAGAAGTGCTGGTCGCAGAAGTGGATAAAAATACTAGAAAACATAAAAACCAGAATCTAACGCAAGATTTCATTGCATCATTATGGCAAGAAACGGCACAGCAAGTCGCTGCCGAAAATTATTTTAGACCGACTCATCCATCTGTATTAAAAACATTCGCACAGCGTTTTCCAGAAGTTGAAACCTTTAATGTGAATGAATTATTTGGAGATTGGAAACAGATTACTAAACAGCATTTTGCTGATGGGGCATTATTCGATCAGTTGTATTTGGGAGAAAAAAAATGAATTACCTACCTATTTTTGTCGATGTAAAACAGCGTCCAGTGCTTGTTGTGGGCGGTGGACATATCGCATTGCGTAAAATTACCGCACTATTAAAAGCTCAAGCTAAAGTTCGTATCGTAGCAGAAAAACTGCATAAAGAACTGCAACAATTACTAGCAGAAGAAAAAGTAGAATGGATTGCGAAACAGTTTGAGCCATCGCAAGTTAGTCAAGCTTATTTAATTATTGCTGCAACCGATGATGCAGAATTAAATCAATTCGTTTTTAACAGTGCAGAAGCTCAACAACGTTTAGTAAATGTGGTAGATGACCAGCCTCATTGTAGCTATATTTTTCCATCTATTGTTGATCGTTCACCTATCCAAATTGCGATCTCTAGTGGTGGTGCATCGCCTGTATTAATTCGCTTACTCAGAGAAAAATTAGAAGCCTTAATTCCACATAATATCGGAGCAATGTCAGATATTGCAGCGCGTTGGCGTAATGTCGTCAAAGAAAAATTTGCCGATTTAACACAACGTCGTCGTTTTTGGGAAAAATTATTTACCCATCAAACCTTCCAACGTCTAACTGAAAATCATCAAATTGAACAAGCCGAATTATTTTTACATCGAGAGCTTGAACAAGATAATCCAATTATTGGTGAAGTGTCGTTAGTCGGTGCAGGCCCTGGTGATGCAGGTTTATTGACTTTAAAGGGCTTACAATCTATCCAGCAAGCTGATGTTGTGTTATATGATGCCCTAGTATCAGATGCTATTTTAGAATTAGTCCGCCGTGATGCAGATAAAGTCTTTGTAGGTAAAAGGGCAGGTAACCATAGTGTATTACAGGAAGAAACTAACCAACTATTAGTTAAATATGCCAAACAAGGCAAACGAGTTGTACGCTTAAAAGGTGGTGATCCATTTGTATTCGGACGTGGAGGGGAAGAATTGGAAGTTTTAAAATCAGAGAATATTCCTTACTCTGTTGTACCAGGAATTACTGCCGCATTAGGAGCAACCGCCTACGCAGGTATTCCTTTAACTCATCGAGATCATTCCCAAACAGCACTCTTTATCACAGGACATCAGAAACCTGATGGAAATAAGCTCAAGTGGGAAACCTTAGCTCAAGGTAATCAAACTTTAGTGGTATATATGGGAACAATTAAAGCTCGTGAATTAAGCGAGAAACTACAACGTTATGGACGAGCAAAAGACACACCTGTCGCTGTCGTGAGTAATGGAACGCTACCAAATCAAACAGTAAGAACAGGCGTATTAGAAAATTTAGCAGAGCTTGCCGAACAGGCTGAAACACCAGCTCTCATTGTCATTGGCGAAGTGGTTAAACTACACAATAAACTTGCTTGGTTTGGTAAACAAGAAGGGCAATTTATTTCTACACACGATACGTTATGGAAACAACATTCCCAATATATAGCACCAGTTGAAGAGCTACAATTAGCATCATAAGTTAAATATACCAACTGTGGGGTTAATATCACACATTAGCCCAATTTCACAATCTATTCCTTATTTTTCCATTCTATATCAATAAATTCTAAAAATTTCCTAATACTATATTTTAATCATTTGAGAATAGTTCTCTTTTGAATAAATATATTCCTAGCGGTTCTAAACTATATTCTCTTATTATTTTTCATTCTGTAATTCATCAGCTATAAATAAGATATTGTTATTTATTGGGGGATAGATGATGAGTTTTATTCGACCAAAACTTTGGGAAATTCCACAGCCGAATGAAGTTATTCTAAAAAGTGTCGAGTGCTTACGAGAAACCTTATTTGAACGTTTAAGAGAAATTGCTAGCCAACACACGCAAATTAAATTTGCCAATAGCTTAGCCGTAGAAGATATGGTGATTACTGATGCTATTGTACAAAGCGGGGTAGATATTGAAATATTCACGTTAGAAACAGGCAAGCTAAATAATGAAACATTAGCACTCACAGATGAAATAAGACGTTTTTATCCTGAGCTGACGTTGCAGTTTTATTATCCAGAGCGAGAAAGTGCGGAACAATATCAACAAGAATTTGGCAAATATGCTTTTTATGACAGCGTAGAATTACGTCGCAAATGTTGTTTTATCCGTAAAATCGAACCGCTTAATCGTGCATTAAAAGGGGCAGATGCTTGGCTTACAGGACAAAGACGAGAACAGTCCGTTACTCGAACAGAGCTTGAATTTCACGAATATGATACTAGTCGCCAAATGGACAAATACAACCCGATTTTTGATTGGTCAGAACAAGATGTGTGGGCGTATATTTTAAAATATGGCATTCCATATAACGCCTTATATAAACAAGGTTTCCCAAGTATTGGTTGTGAGCCTTGTACCCGCCCTGTTAAAGCGGAAGAGGATATTCGAGCTGGACGTTGGTGGTGGGAAAATAAAGATAGTAAAGAATGCGGTTTACATAAATAGGGGGAATGAAAATGACGCAACAGTTACAAAATCGCCATTTAGATTGGTTAGAAGCGGAGTCGATTTATATTATTCGAGAAGTTATTGCAGAATGTCAAAATCCTGCATTGCTTTTTTCTGGCGGTAAAGATTCCGTTGTTCTTTTAGCGTTGGCTTGTAAAGCATTTAAGTTAGAAGGACGAAAATTGTCCCTCCCTTTTCCGCTCGTCCATATTGATACGGGGCATAATTACCCTGAAGTCATTCAATTTCGAGATGAATTAGTCAAAAAGCTAAACGCTAAATTAGTTGTCGGAAAAGTAGAAGATTCCATTGAAAAAGGCACAGTGGTATTACGCAAAGAAACAGATTCTCGTAATGCAGCACAAGCGGTAACTTTATTAGAAACTATTGCAGAATATGGCTTTGATGCTTTAATGGGCGGAGCAAGACGTGATGAAGAAAAAGCACGAGCGAAGGAGCGAATTTTCTCTTTTCGTGATGAATTTGGACAATGGGATCCAAAAGCTCAACGGCCTGAATTATGGTCGCTATATAACGCCAAATTACATAAAGGCGAAAATATGCGAGTATTCCCTATTTCAAACTGGACGGAACTAGATATTTGGCAATATATTGCCCGAGAAGGTTTAGCTCTTCCATCAATTTATTATGCTCATCAACGAGAAGTTGTAAAACGCAAAGGATTACTTGTCCCTGTTACGCCATTAACACCGAAACTACCGAATGAAGAAAGTGAAATTTTATCTGTTCGCTTTAGAACAGTCGGTGATATTAGTTGTACTTGCCCTGTTGCCAGTGATGCAAAAGATCCACTGGATATTATTAAAGAAACCGCAGTGGCGGAAATTTCAGAACGCAGTGCCACTCGAATGGATGATCAAGTGAGTGAAGCAGCGATGGAACAGCGTAAAAAACAGGGTTATTTTTAATTTGACGGATACGATAAAAGGACAAATTTATGAGTAATTTAAATCAATATGCACCACTTCGCTTTATTACTGCTGGCAGTGTTGATGATGGAAAAAGTACGTTAATTGGGCGTTTATTATACGATAGCAAAGCATTATTAAGTGATCAGTTACTAAGTTTAAATAAATCTAAAAATAACGGTGAAGTGATTGATTTTTCAATTTTAACGGACGGTTTAGAAGCGGAAAGAGAGCAAGGCATTACCATTGATGTTGCATACCGCTATTTCTCTACGGCAAAACGCAAATTTATCATTGCAGATACCCCAGGACACGAACAATACACGCGAAATATGGTAACGGGAGCATCAACAGCACACGCTGCCATTATTTTAATTGACGCATCACAGCTTGACTTTACAACTGAGCAGTTAGCACTACTACCACAAACCAAACGCCATTCGATTATTCTCAAACAGTTAAATTGCCAACATATTATTGTTGCGATTAACAAAATGGATTTGCTTGAGTTTAGCCAAGAAAAATTTGAACGTATTGTGCAATCTTACCGCCAATTCGCTCAACAGATTGGCTTAGAACATATTTATTTTGTACCTGTATCTGCTTTACAAGGTGATAACATCGTTCATTCCAGTGAAAGAACAACTTGGTATCAAGGCGAACCATTGCTTGCCATTTTAGAAAATTTACCGAGTGATGATAACTTATCCGAAACCTATGCAGATTTTCACTTCCCTGTTCAATTAGTTAGCCGATTAGATAGCGATAAACAAGATGATTTTCGTGGTTATCAAGGGCGAATTGAAGCGGGGGGTATTAAAGTTGGTGATAAGGTCAGAATAGAACCTGCAGGTTATTATTCTACGATAAAAGAAATTATTAGCCCGAACGGTATTGTTGAGCAAGCTAAAGTAGGGGAACAAGTTACTCTTCGTTTAAACGATGATATTGATGTTTCTCGTGGAGATAGTTTTGTTGCAGAGCATTCCACTATTCATACAGCAAAACGTATTCACGCAACAATTTGCTGGTTTGATCAACGTCCGTTGAATACAGCTCGTAAATATTTGCTTAAACACACAACTCAAACTGTTTTTGCAAAAGTAAATGAAATTAGCCATATTTTAGATGTACAAACGTTAAGTAAATTTGAAAATGCCGATGTACTAAAATTAAATGATATTGGCGAAGTCAAATTAACCTTACAAAAACCGATTGTTTGTACCCCTTATCAACAAAATATAGCCACTGGCTCTTTTATTTTAATTGATGAAGCAACGTATCATACTGTTGCAGCAGGAATGATTTTAGAGATTGAAGACGAATAAAAATAGAGGGTGTAATGGACGAAATAGTTGCTGATTTACCCATTACACCCTTTTATTTAGATTAGGCTTTAATTTGTGAGCGCAAGAAATCTAATAATTGATCTTTGTTAATCATCTGTTTTTCACCTGTACGGCGATTTTTATATTCAATTTCACCGTTTTCTAGGTTTTTCTCACCAATAACAACCATATGTGGTACGCCAATCAATTCCATATCGGCAAACATCACCCCTGGGCGTTCTTTACGATCATCAAAAATAACATCGACACCTTGTGTGCGTAGTGTTTTATAAAGATCTTCCGCAAAAGTTTGGACTTTTTCTGATTTATGCATATTCATCGGAACAACCGCTACGGTGAAAGGCGCAATTGCATCTGTTGGCCAAATAATACCGCGTTCATCGTGATGTTGTTCAATAGCTGCCGCCACAACACGAGTTACCCCGATACCATAACAACCCATAATCATCGTTTGTGGGCGTCCATCTTCGCCTTGTACAGTGGCTTTCATTGCTTCTGAATATTTTGTGCCAAGTTGGAAGATATGCCCCACTTCAATACCACGCTTGATGAGTAATGTCCCTTTGCCATCTGGGCTTGGATCACCTTCTACAACATTACGTAAATCGGCTACTTTTGGTAAGGCGACATCACGTTCCCAGTTGATGTTGAAATAGTGTTTTCCGTCAATATTCGCCCCTGCACTAAAATCATTCATAATGGCAACACTTCTATCAATAATCACTGGAATATTAAGATTGACAGGGCCTAACGAGCCAACACCAGCACCGATTTTAGCTTTGATTTCTGCTTCGTCAGCAAACTCAAAGGGTTCTGCAACTTCTGCTAATTTTTCTGCTTTAATTTCATTCAAATCGTGATCGCCACGAATGACTAATGCAACTAATGGATTTTCTTCACTTACCCCTTTTACAATCAGCGTTTTCACCGTTTTTTCGATAGGTAAATTAAACTGTTCAACTAATTCATTGATCGTTTTTGCATTTGGTGTATCCACTAATTGCAACTCAGCAGTTGGAGCTTGGCGTTCGCCAACAGCGATAGCTTCTGCCAGTTCAATGTTAGCCGCATAATCAGATTCTGTTGAGAATACCACATCATCTTCACCGCTTGCCGCTAATACTTGGAATTCGTGAGATGCTGATCCTCCGATTGAACCTGTATCCGCAGCAACAGGGCGGAAATCTAAACCTAAACGCGTAAAAATGTTGCTATATGTTTGGTGCATTACATCATAGGTTTCTTGTAATGATTCTTTGGTCGTGTGGAAAGAATAAGCATCTTTCATCAAAAATTCACGTCCACGCATTACTCCAAAACGCGGGCGAACTTCATCGCGGAATTTGGTTTGGATTTGATATAAATTGAGTGGTAACTGTTTATAAGAACTCACTTCACGACGAACTAAATCGGTAATAACTTCTTCGTGTGTTGGGCCTAATACAAACGGGCGATCACCACGATCTTTAAAACGTAGTAGTTCAGGACCATAATCTTCCCAACGTTCTGATTCGATCCACAAGTCCGCAGGTTGTACCACAGGCATTTCAACTTCTAATGCCCCACTTTTATTCATCTCTTCACGAATAATATTTTCAACTTTCTTTAATACACGCAAACCCGTTGGAAGCCAGTTATATAAACCTGATGCAAGCGGGCGGATCATTCCTGCTCGAAGCATTAGCTGATGACTAACGACTTGAGCATCATTTGGTGTTTCTTTGAGTGTAGAAAATAAATATTGGCTGGTACGCATTGTTTTATCCTATCTTTATAATTTTTAAATATGAAAATTTTGCTATTGTAGAGCTCAAGAGCCATTCAGGAAAGCATAAGCGGTAAGATTTTTGCAAAAATTTGCAAAATTTCTTAAAAATTCGACCGCTTGTTTGATGAAATTCAATCTCAGGCTAAAATCGGCTATGGATAAACCCTATTCATAATGTTAGAATTCACCTCGCTTTTTGCTTTATAAAAGCAAAACAATCGGTTCAAGTGTATAAGAAAACTCAAGGCTGGTTTGACTTCTCATAAAAAGGTTGAATTTATGCGAATTTTCTTTACACTATACAACTCTCGCACTTAAGCGAATTCACAAATAGGAAACACAAAATGAGCATTGAAGAACGCGTAAAAAAAATCATCGTTGATCAACTTGGCGCAAAAGCAGAAGATGTTAAACCTGAAGCTTCTTTCATCGAAGATTTAGGCGCAGACTCTCTTGATACAGTAGAGTTAGTGATGGCTTTAGAAGAAGAATTCGATATCGAAATTCCTGATGAAGAAGCAGAAAAAATCACAACTGTACAATCTGCGATTGATTACGTTCAAAACAATCAATAAGATTTGTTCTTGAGAGGCGACATTTAGTCGCCTTTTTATTTAGTTAGCTGACTATCACGCCCTTCTATCCGTTATATCCTATCTAGCTTTAATTTAACCTTTGTAATTTTACATACATCATTGAACCTGAATAAGTTTTGTCTTATTCACAAATTTAATCATAAACAAACAGAATAAAAATAAGGCAAATGCCTTCCTTAAACATATAAGAGAAAAATAAAAAATGAAACAAGATCCAAATTATCAACAAGAATTAGAAAAATATGAAAACCCTGTGCCAAGCAGGGAGTTTATTTTACAAACAATCCGAAATTATGAGGCACCAATGAGTAAAGAAGAGCTGCTTGCTACCTTTAACATTGATGATGAAGACCGCCAAGAAGCTATTCGCCGTCGATTACGAGCAATGGAAAATGATGGGCAATTAGTCTTTACCAAACGTCGCCGCTACGCCTTACCCGAAAAGATGGATTTATTAAAAGGGACGGTTATCGGGCATCGTGATGGTTATGGCTTTTTACAAGTCGAAGATGATGACGATTGGTTTATTCCAAATAACCAAATGGTGCGTGTATTACACGGGGATTTTGTCCTAGCTCAACCGAATGGAACAGATCGCCGTGGTCGTAAAGAAGTTCGTATTGTAAGAGTATTGGAAGCTCGTAAAAAACAGATTGTCGGACGATTTTTCACTGAGTCGGGGATCAATTATGTTGTTCCTGATGACAGTCGTATTCAGCACGATATTCTCATTCCAGAAGATCAGCGTCTTGGGGCAAGAATGGGGCAAGTAGTGGTTGTAGAATTACAACCACGCAAAGCTGATTTTAAACGCCCTGTTGGTTTTATTACTGAAATTTTAGGCGACAACCTTGCACCCGGTATGGAAATTGAGATTGCTTTACGCAATCACGAAATTCCACATATTTGGAGTGAAGGTGTTGAAAAACAGATCCGCCAATTTAGTGAAGAAGTACCCGAAGAAGCCAAACAAGGTAGAGTGGATTTACGTCATCTTCCCCTTGTAACGATTGATGGTGAAAGTGCTAGAGATTTTGATGATGCTGTTTTCTGCCAACGAGAAGAAAATGGTTGGCGTTTGTGGGTGGCGATTGCTGATGTCAGTTACTATGTTCGCCCGAAAACAGCACTTGATTTAGACGCTCAACAACGGGGGAACTCTGTTTATTTTCCAAATAGGGTGATCCCAATGTTACCTGAAGTATTATCGAATGGGTTGTGTTCACTCAATCCACAAGTGGATCGTTTATGTTTGGTTGCAGAAATGCAAGTATCCGAGGCTGGACAACTAGGTGATTTCCAATTTTATGAAGCGGTGATGAATTCTCACGCTCGCCTAACTTACACGAAAGTATGGCATATCTTGGAAGGAAATGAGACATTAAGAGAGCGTTATTCTGCTCTTGTCCCCCATTTGGAAGAGTTACATAAAATGTACCAAGTACTTGTTGATGCTCGCCAAAAACGTGGGGCGATTGAATTTGAAACCATTGAAAATCAGTTTATTTTCAATCCACAAGGGCGTATTGAACGTATTGAGCCAGTTATTCGTAATGATGCTCATAAAATTATTGAAGAATGTATGATCCTTGCCAACATTGCTGCTGCTCGTTTTGTTGAGAAAGCCGATGAGCCTTCGCTATATCGTATTCACGCTCAACCAAGTGAAGAAAAATTGACAAGTTTCCGTACATTCTTAAAAGAATGTGGGCTCTTTTTAGATGGTGGGTTAAATCCAACACCGAAAGACTATGCTACATTACTGGATACGGTTAGAGAGCGTCCAGATAAAGAACTCATTCAAACGATGTTATTGCGTTCATTAAAACAAGCAATTTATTCCCCTGATAATGAAGGGCATTTTGGTTTAGCACTGACTGAATACGCACACTTTACATCGCCAATTCGCCGTTACCCTGACTTATTGCTACATCGAGCAATTAAATATTTAATTGAAAAACAGCAAGGTAATACTCGTCACTATACTAATGGCGGTGGCTATCACTACAAACTTGATGATATGGATCAGTTCGGGGAAAAATGCTCTGCCACTGAGCGTAGAGCAGACGATGCAACCCGAGAAGTTGCAGATTGGCTGAAATGTGAATATATGCAAGATCATATTGGCGAAGAGTTTATGGGCGTTATTTCAAGCGTAACGGGCTTTGGACTATTTGTTAAACTCAACGAATTGCTGATTGATGGCTTGGTTCATATTTCAAGTCTAGATAATGGGTACTATCACTTTGATAGCGACCGCCAACGTCTTGTAGGTGCTAATGGCGTAATGTATCGTTTAGGTGATCCTGTAAAAGTGAGAGTGAACGGAGTGAACTTAGATGACAAGAAAATCGATTTTGCTTTGACAACTAGCTTACGCAAACCTAAAGCAGCAGGTAAAACTGCAAAACAAAAAGCGAAAAAAGGAGAACCGGTCTTTAAAGAGATCGCAACGATAAAAAGTGTATCTAAAAAGAAAGCGGATAAAAAGAAAACGGCTAAAAAGAAGAAAGCTACAACCAGTAAAACGAAAAAAAGATAACAAGCGGTGACTTTTTGCAAAAAATTTACAAAAGTGAATCCTTTACTTGCTTTTTTACGGTGAGCCAGTACACTGGCTCCATTTTTTACACTCATATAGGAGCATTTTATGAAAAAATTAGCTTTAGCAACTCTTGTTAGCTTAGTGTCAGTATCTGCATTTGCAGCACCAGTTGGTCAAACTTTTACAGGTTTTGGTGCAGGTGTTGATTTAACTTCAACTAAATATGAAGATGCTAAACGTGCAACTGGTGTAGGTATCATTGCAGACTATGGTATTGACTATGGCAATAACCTTGTTGGCGTCATTGAAGGTAAAGTTAAACTTAATAGTTCTAAATTAGTTGATGCTACAGAAACTGATGGCTCATATACCAAAATTGATGAAAAGTGGAGAGCAAGTGTTAGTTATTTACAAGGTTATCGTGTGTCCGCTGATTTCTTACCTTATGTGAAAGTAGGTTATGTAGCGACTAAATTTGAAGCAAAAGACCGAGAAGTTGGTTTGAATGGCGGAGTTGATTATCTATCCGCATCAGAAACGAAAACTGGTCTTGGATTCGGTGTCGGTGCTAAGTATGCGGTTTCTTCAAACTTTGAATTGGGCGCAGAGTATCTAAGAACGAGTACAAAATTTGATGGTGAGCGTGTAAAAGGCAATACCTTTGGTGCTAACGCAACTTATCGTTTCTAATTTTAGTTAAAATCTTATTCAATTTAAGGCATAATAGATGGGTTCTATTATGCCTTTTTATTATAAAAATGAAAATTAACCCAAACCTACTTTCAGGGCTAACTTTAGTTGCTTTCTTAACAGCTCTTTCTTTCTATGTTTCACACACTGTAATTGCTAACAATTTACAACTTAGTGCACTAACTATTGCAATTCTAATTGGACTTATATTAGGCAATACATTTTATGTGCATATCGAAAAAGAAACAGCACAGGGTATTCAATTTGCTAAAACTATCCTATTAAGAACAGGTATTGTGCTGTATGGCTTTAGGATTACTTTACAAGATATTCATTCGGTTGGCGTAAATGCGGTAATCAGCGATGCACTTTTACTGGTAACCACATTTTTTCTGACTTGCTGGATTGGTATTCGGTTACTGAAAATAGATAAACAGATTGTGCAACTTACCGCTGCTGGATGTAGTATTTGTGGTGCTGCAGCCATTATGGCTACTACCTCAATTGTGAAAGCGGAATCGCATAAAGTGTCGGTAGCGGTTGCACTTATTGTAATTTTTGGCACACTTTGTATGTTCTTATACCCTGCGTTTTATCCTTATTTGAATGGAATATTAAATGAACATCAGTTTGGGATTTATATCGGCTCAACCGTTCACGAAGTTGCTCAAGTATATGCAGCAGGTGGAAATATCAATAGTACCATTGCAGATACTGCGGTGATTACTAAAATGATTCGAGTAATGATGCTTGCTCCATTTTTAATCAGTTTAGCTTACTCTTTACAACAAGGAAATGATGAAAAACAGAAAATTACGATTCCTTGGTTTGCGGTATTGTTTATTGCTGTTGCAGTATTTAATTCATTTGATTTAATACCAGAAAAAATGGTGAATATACTGATCCAAATTGACACATTCTTACTAATGATGGCAATGTCAGCATTAGGGCTAACCACTCGCATTAGCTCAATTAAACAAGCGGGTATAAAACCTTTGCTATTAGGTGGTATTATCTGTCTGTGGCTTATTGTAGGGGGATTTTTTATTAACTTGGTAATGCAATTTCTGTTTAGATAATAACCTATTGGAAAACAAAAACATTTGGGGTGTAATAGACAAATTTGTTGCTAAAAATGGGTATTAAAGCCTTATAATACAAGGGTTTAATACCCTTTTTGAAATACGAATAAAAATTGCCCATTGTCAAAGTGCTAAAATAAAAAAACATAGTGCATTAAATAATGTTTAGCGATATTTTTGTCATAAATGCCATAAAACGTTTTTCTTCAAGAATAAATTAGAGTCAATTAAAGTTTGGACCTAATTACATATCTGGTAAACAGACCAACAACTTACCATTAAATATCATTTTCAGTCAGAACGATTCAAAGATATATTGATAAAGCCCCTAAAATATCTTTAAAACGGTCTTTAAATCGATATCTGAACATCATTATGGATACAACGTTATTTAGTCGTTATTTTGGCGTGTTAGTACTAATGAATTCAAATTCAACTAATGTGATTTCTCATTATTTTGTGCGAACCTAAAAATATATTTACTCTAAACTTGCCCTGAACAGGTTAAGAGAAAAAGGTTGTATAATTCAATCAATTACCTGTGATGGTGGATGAGGCTTGATAAAAGATTTATTTAATACGCCAGTACAAATATTCCAAACAGAATGATTGATTTATAAGGACTTTTTGTGTGGTTTATTTATGTGGGTTTATGGCGGTTTATATGGATTGGCGGAAGTGAATGGGAGTTGAACCCACCCGAGAACGCTGGCGTCCTCAATAGGATTTGAAGTCCTACCGCCTCACCGGAGACGACTCACTTCCGAAAAAGTAGCACTATTCTACTGAATTTATTAGAATTGTGCAAAATATCTCAATGGATTTTCTTTTATGCAACATTTATTCCGCTCTATTCCTGCACTAGATAAATTATTAAAAACAGATCAAGGCGAACAGCTTATTTTAAAATTTGGACATCAAGCAGTAGTTAAACAAATTCGTGTCTTACTTACACAAATTCGTCAAGAAATTCATCAAACTCACACCTTACCTGATATTTGCCGATCAGATGAGAAATTATTAGCTCAAGTTAGAGAACAACTGTCTCAGCAAACCAATGTCGCCATAAAACAAGTTTTTAATTTAACTGGAACAGTTCTACATACAAATTTAGGGCGAGGATTGTGGTCTGAAAATGCAATACAAGCAGCCACTCAAGCGATGAAACATAATGTTGCGTTAGAATTTGATATTGAAGCAGGAAAAAGAAGCCATAGAGATCATTATGTTTCTCAATTACTTTCACAAATTACAGGGGCTGAAGCCGCTTGCATTGTTAATAATAATGCAGCAGCCGTATTACTGATATTAGCTACTTTTGCTCAAGGTAAAGAAGTCATTATTTCTCGTGGTGAATTGATTGAAATTGGCGGGGCATTTCGTATTCCAGATATTATGCAACAAGCAGGTTGTAAATTAGTCGAAGTCGGCACAACTAATAGAACGCATCTAAAAGACTACCGTAATGCTATCACTGAAAATACTGCTTTTTTAATGAAAGTGCACACTAGCAATTATCAAATTCAAGGGTTTACGGCAAGTGTCAGCGAAGAAGAGTTAGTGGCATTAGGAAAAGAGTTTAATTTACCTGTTATTAGTGATTTAGGTAGTGGCTCTCTTGTTAATATGCAAACACTAAATTTACCAGCAGAACCAATGGTGCAAGATAAGGTGTTGTCTGGTGTCGATCTTATCTCTTTCTCAGGAGATAAACTACTTGGAGGACCACAAGCTGGCATTATCGTTGGAAAAAAATCTCTCATTTCTCAACTACAACAGCACCCATTAAAACGAGTTTTACGCTGTGATAAAGTTATTTTATCTGGGCTAGAAGCAACTTTACGCCAGTATCTATTCCCCGAACAACTCACTCGTTCATTACCCACTTTGCAGTTACTCACACAAACCTTAGATGAACTTAAGCAAAAGGCTGAACAATTAAAAGCCTGTTTATGCAAGCGGTTAGATTCTCGTTATATTTTGCAAATTGAGTCTTCTCTCGCTCAAATAGGAAGTGGAGCTTTACCAACAGAACAAATCCCATCTATTGCAGTAACTATTTCAAGTGAAAATCAGCGTGATTTATTAGAATTGGAACAACAATTTAAGAATTATCCAAATCCAATGATTACTCGTATATCGCAACAAAAAATATGGTTAGATTTACGATCAGTAGGGCAGTTTGAGGAATTATTAAAACAATTAGAAATATAACAATAAAGCCCATACTTTTTATAAGTATGGGCTTTATTAGACTCATCAGATTCTACTTTAAGAGGCTATTACATAGCAACTTCTTTTGAACCTTGAACTTGTAATTCAACACGACGATCTGGTGCTAAACAAGCGATTAACGCTTTACGACCTTTAACCGCATCACAAGTGTTGCCTGTTACAGGGTTAGCTTTACCGTAACCTACTGCAGTTACGTTAGCTGGGTTTACACCTTTAGAAACGATGTAGTTTGCTACAGATTCAGCACGACGTTGTGAAAGTTTTACGTTAAATGCTTCACCACCAATACGGTCTGTATAACCATTTACTTGGATTGCAGCTGATGCTAAACCTAACTTATTGATTTCTTCTTGAGCAGCATCTAATGTTGCAGCTGCAGCTGGTTTTAAGTCTGCTTTACCGAAAGCAAATAATACATCAGAGCTGAAAGAGAAGTTCTTAGTTACGATTTCTGGCTCAACAACTGGAGCTGGACCTTGACCGAAACGGTAGCTTAAACCTGCAGATACAGAACCGATATCTGGGCTATATTGGAAGTTAGATGAACCACCTTCTTTACGAACAGCTTTATCTAAGTTACCAACACGGCTTAACCATTGGTATTCAACACGAGCTGCTAATGCTGGAGTAATTGCGTACTCTAAACCACCTGCTAATACTAAAGAAGTTTTTAAGTTGTGAGCTTTCTCACGTGATTTAGTAGCCACTTCAGGTTGAACATAGTAGTCTGAACGAACTAATGCAGCACCAACACGAGCGTAAGCGTCTAAACCATCAACGATTGGATAGCTACCTTTTAAGCTGATGTGTGCACCGTGAGCTGAATGTTTAGCAGCACGTTTATCTTTAGTTTCACCTGGGAATGTTGTATTGCCACGTACACGACCGAAATAGTCATAGCCTGCTTCAACCGCTAAGTTAGAAGTAATTTGATAACCACCGAATACGCCGTAAGTTACAGAGTTACGGTTAATACCAAAACCATCACCTTGATTTTTCTTAGCATCAAATTGAGTTAAACCATCGTGGAATGAAGCCCAACCAGCTTTAGCACCAGCATAGAAAGTATTTGCTTGTGGAGCTGCCTGAACAGAAGCGATTGCTAAACCAGAAACTGCTAATGCAATTACAGATTTTTTCATTTTAATAATCCTCATATTATCGTCATTACGAGATAAAAAAATTCAACACTCATTACCTAATATAATTAATGTTGAGGTTAAACAGCCTTCTAAACCCACACAAAGATTTTAAGAAGGGCTAGAATTCTTGGTTATTCTATCAAAAAATACCCTAATGCAAATGGAACTTTTGTAAAAAAGTGTAATGTTGCATTAGTTTTCGATGTGAACCCTACCAAAGTTGGTTGTTAATTATACCTTATTTTCTCTTATTTAACAAACAACCCAATACCTACGATTCAAAATATTTACACATCCTGCTGTTTAGAATTAGGTCATTGCTTAATAAACTAACATTTTACCACAAAATACCTCATTACCGACAGCACAAAAAATATGTTTTGTGACAAGCTCTACATTCTTGACAAATTTTCTTCATTCTTTCTTTTTTAAAGTACGATTACACCATACTTTTTGTTATGCTCATTGCATTGTTTTTCTTACTATTTTATTAAGATTATTTATGAATGGAGAGTTTATATGGCGAATATTTCTTTAAATAAAGCCCTTCTAGCACGCTTATTGCGTTATACTCAAATTTATACCACTTCTGATGCGTCAAGCCAAACTGTACCTAGCACACCACAACAGTGGGACTTACTTCATCTTCTTAAAGAAGAAATGCAAGCTCTTGGATTATCTGATATTAGCTTAGATGATAAAGGGTATCTCTTTGCTACCTTGCCTGCAACCATAGATAAACCAGTCCCAGTACTAGGATTATTGGCTCACGTTGATACCGCACCTGCATTTAATGGTAAAAATGTGAAACCACAAGTTATTGAGCGGTATGATGGTAATGATATTTTACTCGCTGGGAGTGGCGATAAACTTTCAGCAAAAGTGTTCCCTTCGCTCAATAAGTTAATTGGACACACTTTAGTGACGACAGATGGAACATCATTACTTGGGGCTGATGACAAATCGGGCATTGCAATTATTCTGTCTGTTGTTGAATACTTACTTGCTCACCCCGAAATTCCACACGGAAAAATTCGTATTGGTTTTACTCCTGATGAAGAAATCGGGCGTGGAGCGAAGCACTTTGATGTTGCAAAATTTGGTGCTGATGTAGCTTATACCTTAGATGGTGGACCTGTGGGAGAGCTACAATATGAAACCTTTAATGCAGATGAAGCAACTGTCACACTATATGGTCGCAGTGTTCACCCTGGTTATGCAAAAGATACAATGATCAATGCGTGGACAAGAGCTTGCGAATACCAACATTTACTTCCACCACATCTTACTCCGCCAACCAGTGAAGCTCGCCAAGGTTTTATTTTCTTACGTAATATGGAAGGATCAACTGATGAGTGTCGTATTCATTACGCATTAAGAAGTTTTGAGCGTACTGAGATCGAAAACTATCAGAAAATGTTGTTTGAAACGATGGAAAAAATGCAACAAAAATATGGCGAACAGTGTGGAAAGGTAGAAATTAAAGAGCATTATCGCAATATGGGAGAAGTTTTAGTCCATTATTTATACTTAATAGATATTGCTAAACAGGTAATGGAAGCTCAAGGTATCACACCAAATATCGATCCTATTCGTGGTGGAACTGATGGTGCCCGTTTATCATTTATGGGATTACCAACCCCTAATCTATTCACAGGGGGAGAAAACTTCCACGGGCCTTTTGAATTTATCTCTGTCGATACAATGAACCAATCTGCGAATGTTGTTATCAACATTGCCCAACAATTTACAACTTATCCATTTCATTCAGGAGAATCATTATGATTAGCTTAATTATTGGTGCTTTAGCACTTATCGCCTTAGGGTGGTTAATTATTAAGGGGTACAATGCCAAAGGTGTGTTATTTGGTATGGGTATCTTATTACTGGTCATTGCTTTCTTTATGGGAAAACCGATTATTAAAGCCCCATCTGGTAATCTTATTAGTGACCTAAATAACTATATTTACGGGCTTTTTGAATCTCGTGGTGGTAATCTTGGAATGATTATTATGGCGTTAATCGGTTTCTCGGCATATATGTCTCATATTGGAGCCAATGATGTTATTATTCGAGTTCTTTACAAACCACTTCGCTACATTCGTTCCCCTTATCTATTGATGATTGGAGGATATTTAATTGGTTCAATGATGGCATTTGCTATTCACTCAGCCACAGCTCTTGGCGTATTTTTAATGGCGACGCTTTTCCCGATTATGACCCGTCTCGGAATTAGTGCACCATCTGCCGCAGCTGTTTGTGCAACCACCGCTATTTTAAATCTTTCACCAACCGCAGCAGATATTATCTTGGCAGCAGAAAAAGCTAATGCCGAATTAATTGGTTTCTCATTTGGTGTAATTTTACCGATGTCATTAGTGGCGATGGTATTTGTTGCAGTTGCTCACTTCTTCTGGCAACGTTTCTGCGATAAACAAGAAGGGTTAATTGCTCAAACATCTAATCAAACAATCAATGTAGAAAATCTAAACTTAAATACCAATGCACCACTTTTCTACTTTGTGCTACCTTTCCTACCAATTATTGGTTTGTTTATCTTTAATGGTGAAATTGCTGCAAAAATCTCATTAGGCGGATTGATTATTCTCACCATTATTCTTTCAGCTATTATCGAATTTTTCCGTACATTTAGTGCAGCAAAAGTATATGAAGGATTAGAAGTTTGCTATAAAGGAATGGCAGAAGCATTCTCTGCGGTTGTGGTACTCTTAGTTGCAGCAGGTATTTTCGCTCACAGTTTAAGTAGTATCGGCTTTATTGAAGCATTGATTGACTCTGTACAAAATGTGGGTAATGCCGCAACCTTAATGATGTTTGCATTAGTGATTATCACGTTATTAGTTGCCATTGCATCAGGTTCGGGTAATGCAGCATTCTTCGCATTCGTAGAGATTGCACCAAAACTTGCTGCACAAATGGGTATTAACCCAATCTACTTAATTGCTCCAATGATGCAAGTATCTAATATCGGACGTGCAATGTCACCTGTTTCTGGCGTTACTGTTGCGGTTGCTGGTGCTGCAAACTTATCACCATTACTCTTAGCAAAACGTATTTCAGTGCCATCGCTAGTGGGTGTTGCGGTTATTGTTATTTATACAATGGTGTTAATTCCACAATAATTATCTAAATATCAATTCAAATTAAAAGGATTGAGTCCTGTGCAGTATAGCACTCAATCCTTGAATTAAATCAGTCTAACTTTTGGGGGGGCAGATCACAGGGTGCTTTTATTTTTTACCCCCTGCTCCTTTTTCTGTATTTTCAGCCTTATCTACGGTTTTTATAACCGCTCGGGATTTTTCGTCCATTGAAACTTCAATTTTATGATCAACAATCACATTCATATTGATAGTGATCCCTTCTGCTGGTGTTTCTAGCTGAATTTTTGGAGTACAAGCGGTGAGATAATAACAACATATTGCAAAAAATAAGGTTCGTATCATTTTTTTCCCGTTAGCGTTTATCTAATTGTTGATAAATTGAGTGTTCAATATTTTGTTCGACTTGCGAACCATAATTGATTAGTTTCCAGAGATCAAATAGATTTTCTTGGTGTTGATAATTTAGGTTTATTTTTGCTTTTTGGTGCTCTGATAAGTGCATTTTTAAAGCGGTTTTTAAATGCATATTGCCTTCTGTGGAGAGATTTATCTTGGCTTGTAGCTCGTCAATATGACTATCATTGACCAAGTAAGTTAGGATTTGTTCGGTATAACCGCTTTGTTTCATCGCATCTAAAAGCTCTGGGCTAAATTTTAGGTGAGAAGGGGCAACTTGTGTAACATTTCCATCACAAATATAGCAAGGTTTTCCACTCAGCCAAAAAGGTAATACTGCATTGGATCTGCCTTGTAAATCAAGCTGATGGTATTGGGCAAGGGATAATACTTCCGCAAAATCAATCCCTGTTAATTTTACATAGGCAATTTTGGTTTGAGGCAGTGCAAAACGTTCAATATGTAAATTCCCTCCTAAGAGATTGAATGAGAGTTCTCGTAAGAACAGCGGACGTTTTTTTGTATAGGGATAATGCCCTTGCACCTTCATTTTGGCATTCGTAAGCGGAATACCGATATTGATTTCTGCAATGCTGACATCTAATGCTCGCTTTGTACCAATATTTACTTGATTATGTTGATATTGGTAAGGGAGAGAAAATTCAATGCCTTTTAATTCGCCGTCAGGCAATGACACTGCACCATTACGAATCGCAAAATGCCCGCCAGCAATCAGCCCCTTATCCGCAGTTGCACTAAAAGCGGTTTCACCACGAATTGTACCGTTAGTAATTACCCAGTTGGAACGAAATGGCAAAAGCGGTTGGAATACATTGGCAGGTTGTTCCGACCAATATAATCGACCAATCAATTCACTGGATTTTTCCGTTAATTGTCTGCGAGCAAAAAGACGAATAGGCCCAAGTTTACCTGCACTGACTTCGCCTTTTAGCCGTAAATTTTCTACTTCACCTTCTACATTTAATGTGGCACTGAGTTTTTCTAATTCTCCCCCGTAGCTAAATTGTGCTTTGGGAGCAATCAATTTTACCCCACCGTTTAGATGAAATTGTTCATAGGCAAACTTGATTGGTTCGGTTAAATTGAGTGTTAAATGGGGAATGAGTACGCCATTTTGCTGAATTTTGCCGAGTGTGCTATTAAATTCGGATAATTCCACTAAATTGCGATGCCAGTTTCCACGCCCTGCAATGTTCAATGGGGTTTTAAACGCATTGAGTTGTGATGTTCCCCATAATTTCCATTGCCAGCGATCAATGATTGCATCAGGCTCGTCTGGATCTTGGAAAACCTGCAATGCCCCCATTTTAAAATTGCGTGCAAAGCCATCTAAATGGAGTTCTATATTTTTAAAATCAGGGCTTTCCCCACGAAAAATAGCGTGTAACCGCCCTGTTAAACCATATTTATTCAGTTGCAATCCTGCTAATGGGAAACGTAAATCGTGAATAGTTAAAAAACGTTCTGTACCTGTTAAACGTAATAATGCAGATGGTAGAAAGCGTAGAGTTAAATCTTGATACTCACCATTTAGCTCCATTGGCACTGCACTATATAAAATAAAATTGCCTTGCTTAACATTTCCTGTGATTTGAAGCGGTAGTTTAAGGCTAGTTTTTTGCAATTCGCCTTCGGGGCTACTGATCACCACATTACCTTTTCCTTTAGCATTTTCTGACAATAAACTAATTCTTATGGCGGTTTTGATTGGAAAAAGGTTTTCTATACTTAGCTCATTTGGGCTAATTCGGGTGGTAAGAAAACCACGCAGGGGAAAATCTTCACTCATTGCCCAATCAAAACGCCCTTGCTCAATCGCAAGGCTACCGTTTTCTATCCGAAATGGAAATGCGAGTTTATTTTCAGGGAAATTTGTTGATTGCAGTTTGAATGAACCAAGTAAATGACTGCTTTCTTTCTGCCATTCCAACTGGCTAGAACCCTGTTGCAAGGCTTTATCTGTAATCACATCATTAGGTAGTTGCCAACGGTAGTGAATAGACAAAACCGCAGGAAGCTGTGCTAAATCTTGGAGCTGAGTGGAAAAATTAAGTTGGTGCTGTTCCTCATCGCTTGGTGAATAATGAAGATCACCTGTTAATTCGCCTTTTGCAAATTGTGCTGATAATCTTACTGCTTGGTTATGGATAGAAGCGGTGAGTTGTTGCTCAATTTTTGCAACTTTTACTGATGTAGGCTGAAGTAATAACGCATTGGCTCGATGTGGTAGATCGGCAGGTAAATTTTTCCAAATCAATTGTTGAATGTTTGCTGTTCCATTCGGTAGTAAAGGAAGTAGCTCACTCAGTGAAAATTCACTTGATGTGCTATTTTCTTCTTTAGGTAACAAAGATAAGCAATGATAGTCAATAATCGCTTTTTCAAACTGAATGCGTTGTTGCTCTGCCCATTGCAGTTTAAATCCATCAGTCTTCAAGATAGGACATTGCTGATAGGAAAGTGAAAAGTGAGCAAGAGAAGTGCCACGCCAATCCGTATGAAATCCTTGAGGGATCTCAACTTTCCAATCTGTTGGCAATACCCAGTTTATTGTGTGTGCCAAACGACCGCCACTCATCAAAGCAACACCGCTTGCAAGTAAAATTGCAAACAGTGTCGCTGAAATCAATAACGTTCGGCGGATCATCTTTAAAGAATATTCGTAAATGGATATAACATCGCTAAAAAGGTCGCGACTGTCCAAGCGGTTGGATTTTTAATATTTTTTGCAAGGAGTAGCCAAGCTAACATTGCAAAAATGACAAATTGCACCCCAAAGAAAATAAAATAAGGGTAGATGAGCATCTCAGGCATAATTTGTAGCTGTTGGTAGAGTACAAATGCAGTCCAAAGATAATTAAAGACTAAAGCAACCAATGCAAGAAGAACTAATAATTTTAAAAATCCTTCTAATCGGCTTTTCGCTAATACCAAATACCAGCCTGCCAATAAAATGCCTAATAAAAGCTGGGCAAAGTTATTTGCTCGGATACCGTTAAACAGTGAAGGCAGTTCATACCAATAGATAGCTAAATATTGAATAATGCCAATACTCGCAATGGCAAGCCCACAAAAAATCATTGTGTTATGGAGTTTTTCGTCATCAGGCAATTTCCAGTAAATAAAAGGCAGAAATAATGATGCAGACATTGGAATTAACATTGGCGAATGTTTAGGCGTAAAACCCAATGTATATAAAAAATTCCCTAAGGCAAACACCAATAAAAAAGGCAATACAAAGGTTAAACGCCCTTTCTGCCCCGGGCAGATTTGCCCTTTCCATAGCACAATAAAACTGATGATGACGCAAATAAAAAAGGCTAATAAGTAAGGCGAAATAAAAATGGCATTTTGCGGTGCAAAGAAATGATTAAGGCACATTTCTATAAAGACCATTAGCATTACAGGTAATAAGGCATAAGTTGCCGTTTCAAATTTAGCGGAGTTGTGATCGTGCGACATAATATCTTTAAGAAATAGATTGATGAAAAATGATTTTAGTTAGAGATTATGCCATAATAGCCGACCTTTTTTCTATTTTTACGAGGTGTTATATGCGAATTTTACATACAATGTTACGCGTGGGGAATTTAGAACGTTCAATTAAGTTCTATACTGAAGTACTTGGAATGCGTTTACTTCGCACCAGCGAGAATGAACAATATAAATATACCTTAGCTTTTTTAGGCTATGCTGATGAAAGTGAAAGTGCAGTGATTGAATTAACGTATAACTGGGGCGTAGAAAGCTACGAATTAGGCACAGCTTATGGTCATATTGCGTTAGGGGTTGATGATATTTATGCAACGGTTGAAGCTGTTCGCCAAGCGGGTGGAAAAGTGACTCGTGAAGCAGGCCCAGTACTAGGCGGAAAGACGATTATCGCCTTTGTTGAAGATCCTGATGGCTATAAAATCGAATTTATTGAAAATAAAGATGCTCAAAAAGCGTTAGGTTAATTATATTTCCATTTAATTTTAGGTGGGATTTCCCCACCTTTCTATTTTTACCACAATGACAACACAAACTGATAACCAAGCACAAGATTATCGATTATTAAAAAACCGCTTTCGTGGTTATTTGCCAGTCGTAATTGATGTTGAAACCGCAGGGCTAAATGCACAAACAGATGCCTTACTTGAAATTGCCGCCATTACTTTAAAGATGGACGAACAAGGCTATCTACAACTTGATGAAAAATTTCATTGTCATATTCAGCCTTTTGAAGGAGCGAACATTAACCCAGAGTCATTGAAAGTCAATGGTATTGATATTGATAACCCTGAACGTGGTGCGATTCCCGAGGTTATTGCTATTCCTGAAATGTTTAAAATGATTAGAAAGGCAGTAAAGGACAATGGCTGTCAGCGAGCAGTTATCGTGGCACATAATGCAACTTTTGACCAAGCATTTTTACAAGCAGCAGTAAAACGAATCAATGCAAAACGCGATCCATTTCACCCTTTTGCAATGTTTGATACCGCAACCCTTGCAGGTTTTATGTATGGGCAAACTGTTCTGGTAAAGGCTTGCCAAATGGCACAAATTCCTTTTGATGGTAAACAGGCGCATTCCGCTTTATACGATACAGAGCGTACCGCTGAGCTTTTCTGCACAATGGTTAATAAACTAAAAGATTTAGGTGGGTTTAAGTAAATGAATATTAAGTACTTTCCATTAATTATAATTTTGCTAAAAATTATAATTAATATCTCTATGAAAATAAAAAGTGTTATGAATCATTTATTCGTAGCAGGTTTTACTGAAAGTACTAGGTGATTTATTTACTATAAATTGGTTATTAATACTAAAATTACATCTTTTCACATCAATCAAACCGCTTATGTCATTACTTCAATTTACCTTACCCAAAATAGACAGCACTCATCAAGATCACCAAACGTTAGGTAATCTTGTGGGGCATTCCGATACGCTTGCCATTGCCGAAGCGAGTCAGCAATTTAATGGCTTGAGTGTGGTTGTTACGCCCGATACTCGCACTGCATTGCGTTTAGAAAAAAGTTTATCGCAATTTACGCCATTGCCAGTGCAGCTTTTCCCTGATTGGGAAACGTTGCCTTATGATAATTTTTCGCCCCATCAAGATATTATTTCAGCTCGTCTTTCTGCACTTTTCCAATTACAACAAGGCAGAAAACAGATTTTATTGCTGCCGATAAGTACGTTATTGCAAAAGGTATGTCCGCCGAGTTATTTATCGAATAATGTGCTATTGATCAAAAAAGGAGATACGTTCTCAATAGATAAATTACGCTTACAACTTGAAAATGCGGGGTATCGAGCTGTCGAGCAAGTTTTAGAATATGGTGAATATGCTGTGCGTGGGGCGTTGCTTGATCTCTATCCTATGGGGGCAGAGCAACCTTATCGCTTAGATTTTTTTGATGATGAAATTGATTCAATTCGTACTTTTGATGTGGATAATCAACGCACTATTGCCGAGATTGCAGAAATCAATTTATTGCCTGCTCACGAATTTCCAACTGACAGTAAAGGCATTGAGTTTTTTCGTGGCCAATTTCGTGAGCAGTTTGGTGAAATTCGCCGAGAGCCAGAACATATTTATCAGCAAGTCAGTAAAGGCATTTTGAACGCTGGTATTGAGTATTGGCAGCCGCTCTTTTTTGAGCAAATGGCGAGTTTATTTGACTACTTGCTTGAAAATACGTTGTTCATCACTTTCAATGATATTCAAGCTAAGGCAGAGCAGTTTCATCGAGATACCGAACAGCGTTATGAAAGCCGTAGAGTTGATCCAATGCGTCCATTGCTTGCACCAAATAAGTTATGGTTTGCGATTGATGAAATAAATCAACAGCTTAAATGTTATCCACGCTTGAGTTTAACCAGCGAGAAAGTTAGAAAATCTGCGGCAAAACAGAATGCCAATTTACAACCTTTGCCCGATATTGCGATTCAATCAAGCAGTAAAGAGCCTTTTGCTCAATTCCAGCAATTTTGCCAAAAGCTGACGGGGCAGATACTCTTTTCGGTAGAAACGGAAGGCAGACGGGAAACCTTATTAGAGCTACTTTCGCCACTGGGTATTAAACCTAAGCAAATCAAAAAGCTAGAGCAAGTATCAGATCCGTTTAATTTGATGATCGGGAATTTAGATCAAGGGTTTATGATCGAACAAGCAAGCGGTGAGATTCTTGCAATCATTTGCGAAACGGATCTGCTTGGTGAAAAAGTTCAACAGAACCGTAGCCGAGAGAAGCAACGAAAAACCGTTAATCCCGATACTTTAATTCGTAATCTGGCAGAGCTGAAAATAGGGCAAGCCGTTGTACATTTAGAAAATGGAGTTGGGCGTTATGCAGGGCTAACAACCTTAGATGCAGGCGGTATTAAAGCAGAATATTTAGTTTTAAATTATGCCAACGATGCCAAATTATATGTGCCTGTTGCCTCATTACACCTGATTAGTCGTTATATTGGTGGGGCTGATGAAACTGCTCCTTTACATAAATTAGGTAGCGAAGCGTGGGCGAAAACACGTCAGAAAGCGGCGGAGAAAATTCGTGATGTCGCTGCCGAATTACTTGATGTGTATGCCAAACGTGAATCTCAAAAAGGCTTTGCATTTCAATATGATAGAGAGGCTTTCCAGCAATTTAGTGCAACTTTCCCGTTTGAAGAAACTGAAGATCAGAAAATAGCGATCAATGCGGTAATTAGTGATATGTGTTTGCCTAAAGCAATGGATCGTCTTGTGTGCGGTGATGTTGGTTTCGGTAAAACAGAAGTAGCAATGCGGGCGACTTTTTTGGCAGTAATGAACCAAAAACAAGTTGCTATTCTTGCCCCAACTACGTTGTTAGCACAGCAACATTATGAAAATTTTAAAGATCGCTTTGCAAATCAGCCTGTTAATGTTGAAGTATTATCTCGTTTTAAAACAGCAAAAGAACAAAAAGAGATTTTAGAACGAACAGCCGAAGGTAAAGTCGATATTTTGGTTGGTACGCATAAGCTATTACAAGATGATGTGCAGTTCCGAGATTTAGGTTTGTTGGTGATTGATGAAGAGCATCGCTTTGGGGTTCGACAAAAAGAGCGAATTAAACAGCTAAGAGCGAATGTGGATATTTTAACGCTCACTGCGACACCTATCCCTAGAACCTTAAATATGGCACTAAATGGAATGCGTGATCTCTCTATCATTGCAAGCCCTCCAGCCCGCCGTTTGTCGATTAAAACCTTTGTCAGACAAAGTGATGATCTGCTTATTCGAGAAGCTATTTTGCGTGAAATTCTGCGTGGCGGACAAGTTTATTATCTACATAATGATGTTGCGACTATCGAAAATACAGCTCAAAAATTATCAGAGCTTGTGCCTGAAGCCCGTATTGTGATTGGACACGGGCAAATACGAGAGCGTGATTTAGAGCGAGTAATGTCCGATTTCTATCATCAGCGTTTTAATTTGTTGGTTTGCTCAACCATTATTGAAACAGGGATTGATGTCCCAACAGCGAATACCATTATTATTGAACGAGCAGATAAGTTCGGACTTGCACAGTTACACCAATTGCGTGGACGTGTTGGGCGTTCTCATCATCAAGCTTATGCTTATATGCTCACGCCACACCCGAAAACATTAACCAAAGATGCACAGCAACGCTTGGAAGCAATGAGTAGTATTGATAATCTTGGGGCTGGTTTTGTGTTGGCGACCCACGATTTAGAAATTCGTGGAGCAGGCGAATTACTCGGAAGTGAGCAGAGCGGACAGATTGAGTCTATCGGCTTTTCGCTCTATATGGATTTGCTTGAAAGTGCCGTAAAAGCCCTACAAGAAGGGCGTGAACCGACTTTAGATGAAATTACTCAACAACAAGTTGAGATCGAGCTACGAGTGCCTGCATTATTGCCTGATGATTATGTGCCTGATGTTAATATGCGTTTGTCTTTCTATAAACGTATCGCAAGTTGTGAAAATGTGGAAGGACTAAAAGATCTTAAAATTGAATTGATCGATCGCTTTGGTTTACTGCCAGATGCCACGAAAAACCTATTTCAAATCACACAATTACGTCATTTGGCGAAAGGGTTAGGGTTGAAAAAAGTTGATGCAGGCATTAGCGGTGGTTATTTAGAATTTAAACCAACGGCTCAACCTGATCCGATGAAGTTCTTAAAACTTATTCAATCAGATAAACAAACCTATAAATTTGATGGGCCACATAAGTTCCGTTTTAGTAAACCTATGGAAAATTCAGCAGAGAGATTAGCATTCGTTAGTAATTTGATTGAAGATCTTAGTCAAGATGAAATGTAGTATAGGTTAAGCGGTTAGATTTTAGGAAAATTTTGCAAAAATTCAGCAAAAAGCGTGAATTTTAGTCTAATAGAAAAGATTTTTAAAATTCCGTTTGACACAATCTAAGAAATCGCTAAAATGCACCACATCGAAACGCTACTGAAATGTAGCGTTTTTTTGCGGGAATAGCTCAGTTGGTAGAGCACGACCTTGCCAAGGTCGGGGTCGCGAGTTCGAGCCTCGTTTCCCGCTCCATTTTAAAGCGTTGTGCCCGAGTGGCGGAATCGGTAGACGCAAGGGATTTAAAATCCCTCGCCTTTCGGGGCGTGCCAGTTCAAGTCTGGCCTCGGGCACCATTTAAAATTCAAACAATTTCAAAAAACAATTCTAATGCAGAATATAACCTTACTAAAGTTAAGGTCGCAATTTCTAGTTTCGTTTCTATGCCATTCTGTTTAAATTCCTCCTCCAGTATTTTATCAAAAAGGATTAGGGAGAAGCCATATTTTCACTAACGCTATACCTCTCTAGAAATGGATTATAAAATAAAAGATAAGAGAGATTTGCAAGGAAATAATAAAATGAAAAGGAGCAATTAAATGGAAAATTTTTTAACTCTCATAAACACTTGGTATTAATCAAAATGTGATGGCGTTTGGAACACCCTTATGGATTCTCTTTAGATAATCTAGGATAGTGTATAAAAGGTGTAATGGACAAAATAGTTTTTGGTAGAACAGTAACAAATTTGTCTATTACACCAATATAAATTATAAACTTTCGGTGAAAGTACGAGTGATTACATCACGTTGTTGTTCTGGAGTTAATGAGTTGAAACGAACTGCGTAGCCAGAAACACGAATAGTTAATTGTGGATATTTTTCAGGATTTTTAACCGCATCTTCTAATGTTTCACGACGTAATACGTTTACGTTTAAGTGCTGACCACCTTCTACTTTGATAGTTGGTGCTACGTTTACTGGTACTTCACGATATGCGATTTGACCTAATTCGCTGATTGCAACGATTTGGTCTTCTTTGAAATCACCTTTAGCAACTAAGCAACGAGCTTCATTTTTTTCTTCGTCTAATAACCAGAAAGAGTTTAATAAGTTGCTGTTTGCAGATTCGGTAATTTGTACACCTTTGATCATTTGAGACTCCTAATCTAAATTAAATAATGTGTTGAACAATGAAACTATAAAAAAATTTGAATATTTCAAAAAATTTTGATTATTCTAACCGCTATTCAACAAAAAGCGAGAAATTTTTGTCTATTTTTTGATAAAATTGGCTTTATAGCTCAAATAACAAGCACATTTTAACAACTAAAATTGATTATTAACTATTCATTAACAAGGAATAATAATGAAAACGTGGAAAGAAGCCATTGGCGAAGAAAAAGAACAAGATTACTTTCAGCATATTTTACAGTACATCTATCAAGAACGAGCGACAGGAAAGGTAATTTATCCCCCGCAAAATGAAGTTTTTAGTGCTTTCGCTTTAACTGAATTTTCAGATGTTAAGGTCGTGATTTTAGGACAAGACCCTTATCACAATGTAAATCAAGCACACGGGCTCTCTTTTTCGGTCAAACCTGGTGTTGTTCCTCCTCCATCACTCGTCAATATATATAAAGAGTTAGCACAAGATGTTGATTTCCAGATTCCTAAACACGGTTATTTAGTCGATTGGGCAAAACAAGGCGTGCTATTGTTGAACACCGTATTAACCGTAGAACACGGAAAAGCACATTCCCACGCAAATATCGGCTGGGAACGTTTTACCGATAAAGTTATTGAACAATTAAATCAACATAGAGAGCATCTTGTTTTCTTACTTTGGGGAAGTCACGCACAGAAAAAAGGGCAATTTATCGATCGCTCCCGCCATTGTGTACTTACTGCACCACACCCATCGCCATTATCTGCTCATCGTGGTTTTTTAGGCTGCAAACATTTCTCTCAAACTAATCACTATTTACACCAACAGGGATTAACAGCAATAGATTGGCAATTACCATTGGTGATAAGCGGTGAGATAAGTTAGATTTTTTGCAAATTCATATTATATGAAATGCCACTTCTGGGTGGCATTTACTAAGTATTAGGCTACTTGATAGTTTAATGGGTAGAGATCCAACTTATCCATTAATTGCCTATCGTGATCTTCTTCAGGATTTTCGGTAGTGAGTAGTTTATCACCATAGAAAATGGAATTTGCTCCTGCCATAAAGCAGAGAGCTTGCATTGCCTCTGGCATATTACCACGCCCAGCAGATAAACGGACATAGCTTGTTGGCATTGTGATTCGAGCAACTGCAATAGTGCGAACAAATTCAGTCCAATCAAGATCTTCCGCTTCTGCTAGCGGGGTACCTTCAACTTTAACCAGTTGATTGATCGGAACACTTTCAGGTTGTGGATCTAGATTTGCAAGACTTGCGATTAACCCTGCTCGCTCTGGGCGAGTTTCATTCATTCCCACAATACCACCACAGCAGACTTTTAAGCCTGCATTGCGTACTTTGCCTAATGTATCCATTCGATCATCGTGGCTACGAGTATGAATCACTTTATGGTAGCGTTCAGGATCGGTATCTAAATTATGGTTGTAGTAATCTAATCCTGCATTTTTGAGATCTTCTGCCATTCCATCTTCTAACATACCAAAAGTACCACAAGTTTCTAAGCCAAGATCTTTGACTGCCGAAATGATCTTAGATACCGTATCAATATCTTTTGGTTTTGGACCTCGCCACGCAGCCCCCATACAAAAACGGCTTGCCCCACGAGCTTTTGCTATTTTGGCTTTTTCTAAAATTTCTTCAACTTCAAGCATTGTTTGGCGTTCTAGCCCTGTATCATAGCGGGCAGATTGTGGACAATATTCGCAATCTTCAGGGCAACCACCTGTTTTAATTGAGAGTAAAGTTGAGAGCTGAATTTCTTGCGGATTAAAATGCTCGCGATGAACTTGAGCTGCTTTAAAAACTAGCTCCATAAACGGCATTTCAAATAACTCTTCGACTTGGCATTTACGCCAGTATTGTGCTGTTGGATGTGGCGTTAATTCACTTTTCGCTTTTAAACGAAGATTGAAAGTAGTCATTGATGATCCTTAAAAAATAGCTAGGCAAAAATACCTAGCACTATTTTATTAGTTTTTACGGTATTTAGTATGCTGTTTTACCGCTTTTCTGATCTGTCTTGCACTGGTACGACGACGGTTTTTGGTGACATCAACTTTTGTTTCTGTTTCGGCAGATAATCCGACTAATTCTCGTAGATAGTTTACCTGCTCTAATCCCATTTCTTCCCAGCCACCGCGAGGTAAGCTTTTTTCAAGTTTAATGTTGCCGTAGCGGATACGAATTAAACGACTTACTTGAATGCCTTGAGATTCCCATAAACGGCGGACTTCACGATTACGACCTTCGGTTAAGGTAACATCAAACCATTGGTTAAGTCCTGTTCCACCGACAACTTTAATTTGTTTGAAACTTGCTGGACCATCTTCCAGTTGAACACCTTTGCGTAAGCGTTGTAGCATTGCATCATCAACTTCCCCAAAAACGCGTACTGAATATTCACGTTCAACTTCACGACTTGGGTGCATTAAGCGGTTGGCTAATTCACCATCGGTCGTAAATAATAGTAAGCCCGATGTATTGATATCTAAACGTCCGACAGCAATCCAACGAGAGCCACTAATGCGTGGTAATCGATCAAATACCGTTGCTCTACCTTCAGGATCAGAGCGAGTACAAAGTTCTCCCTCTGGTTTGTAGTACATCAATACTCGACAAATTTCTTTCTGTGTTGGGATTAGATTAACTAAATGCCCGTCAATACGAATTTTGGTACTTGAGCTGACTTGAACTCGGTCGCCTAAGGTTGCAATTTTGCCATCAACACTGACTCGTCCTGCCGCAATCACTTCTTCAATTTCACGGCGAGACCCTTGACCCGCTCTAGCTAATACTTTTTGTAATTTCTCTCCAGAAACTTTGGTTGTTTTCGCTACATTTACTTCATTGATAGCGGTGGGTTTTTCAACTTTTTTTGCAAGCTTTGGACGTGCAACTCCTTGGCGACTTGAGCTTGAGTTTTGTGTATTTTTTGTAGAATCTGACCGCTTAGGGCTGTTTGATTTACGAAATGTTGTCATTTTTGTTCCTTATTGTCGCTTTCACAAGCGTCGATTATTTGGGTTAAATTAGGAAATTAGTTAAATGGAGTCGGATCACCTGAACCAACTCGAATAATTTCAGGGCTATCTTGGGTTAAGTCAATCACAGTTGTCGGATCTTGGCCTAAATAACCACCGTGAATAATTAAATCTACTTGATGTTCAAGATAATCTCGAATTACATCAGGATCTGACTGTGTAATCTCTTCATCGGGAAGCATTAATGAGCAAGAGAGAATGGGTTCTCCCAGTGCAGAAATTAACGCTAAGGCAATCGCATTATCAGGTACTCTAATACCGATAGTTTTTCGTTTCGTCAGTAAACGGCGTGGCACATCTTTCGTTGCAGGCAAAATAAAAGTGTAAGGGTTTGGCACATTATTTTTGATTAAGCGATAAGATTGGTTTGTTACCAAAGCATAAGTCGAAAGTTCTGATAAATCACTACATACTAAAGTAAAATTATGATTCTCAGGTAGTTTACGAATCGCCACAATTTTATCCATTGCGTGCTTTTCACCTAATCCACAACCAAGAGCATAGCCAGAATCTGTTGGGTAAACAATTACACCGCCTTTTTTGATAATTTCAACCGCTTGGTTAATCAAGCGAGATTGGGGATTATCTGGATGAATATAAAAAAATTGACTCATTATATTGCCCTTTGACTTCTGTATAAAACGAAAGTAGCAATTATACGCTGTTTAGCTTTTGAGAGGTAGGATTTATCAGAATTGTGTGGAATTTATAAGAAAATAGCACCACGAAGGTGCTATTTTTAGTGTATCTCTGAATTACTAAGCTATTATTGTTGGCAAACACCACAAGTTGCAGCAGCAGAGAACATCCAAACAAGTTTTTCTTGTTCTTTAATGTAGTCGCTCATTTGTGATGCTGTACCTTCATCATCTAACTCATTTGCAAAATTTAAAATTTCACGTTGTTGTTTTAATAACGTTTTTAAGCCTTCAACTGTACCAGTTAAGCATTGTTGTGCAGAGCTAATACCAATATGCTCTTCAATTTGCGATTCTTTTAAGTATTGGCTGAATGCGTTAGCTGGAACGTGACCTAAAGTTAAGATACGTTCTGCAATTTCATCTACTTTTACTACTAAATCATCATAGATTTCTTCAAATTTAGCGTGTAATTCAAAGAAACTAACACCTTTGATGTTCCAGTGGTAACCACGCACGTTTGTGTAAAATACTTGGTAGCTTGCTAATAATTTATTAAGTTCTGCTGCTAATTTTTCAGATGATGCAACATTTAAACCGATTGAATTTGTCATTACTTTTCTCCTATATGTGTAACTGAATTATTTCAACGAGACAAAGTATAAATAAAAAAATCTGCCCTGTGAAATGAATATAATTTATCCATCAAATAGAAAATACCTATCAAATAAATAAGATTGATTTGCATTGACTATTTTGATTGAGAATTTTTCTTATTTACTTTTGTGGAATTAAGGGCTATGACTTCTTTTTCTTCCATACTTTATCCTCTTGCCCTCGCCATAAACGCTGGATATTATCGTGGTGACGATAAACCAATAAACAACAAACCAAAGCCACAGGAAAAGTAAATTCTGGCTTAAACCACCATACATAGAAAGGGAGTGTAAGGGCTGTTATCACAGCACTGAGAGATGAATAGCCTGAAATTAAAAATACGAGTAGCCAACTAGCTAAAGCTAATCCTGAAATCGCATAGCCCATTGGGATAAGTATGCCAAATGCGGTTGCCACACCTTTACCACCACGAAAGCCGAAGAAAATAGGGAAAACGTGTCCTAAGCAAGCAGCAAGAGCAATAAAGCCAATTTCTGATGGAGATAGATTCAAATAAAAGCCGACTGACACGGGAAGTAGCCCTTTTAAAATGTCAAATAGCAATACTCCAATTGCCGATAATTTCCCCCCTATGCGTAAAACATTTGTTGCACCAGGGTTATGTGAACCGTGTTCTCTTGGATCTGGTAAGCCAGCAAGACGACAAAAAAGGATCGCACTCGAAATAGAGCCAAATAAATAGGCTGCTAAAATGATACCGTAAGCGATTACGCTCATATTTTCCCCTTATTTCTTCGATAAATTATGTGATATTCTACGCTGAAGTTTGAAAAAGAAAAATAAGGAAAGATCCGATGACTGATAAAGTTTTTATTAATGAATTAACTGCCTTTGCTTCAATAGGTGCTTATGATTGGGAGCATACGATTAAACAGCGTTTAATTTTTAATATCGAAATGGAGTGGGATTTTAGCCAAGCTGTTGCTGAAGATAATGTAGAACATTGCTTAAATTATGCAGATGTTTCTCAAAAGATCCTTGATTTTGTTGAGAAAACACCATTTAAATTGGTGGAAACTGTGGCATATAAGGTTGCTGATTTATTACAAAATGAATTTGGTATTAAAACATTGAGAATTGAATTACATAAACCGAAAGCAGTGGCTCAAGCGAATAGTGTTGGGGTCATTGTGGCTCGGGGGTAAGGTTTTTAAATATTTAAAAGGAGAAAAATAATGAACTTACAACAACGTTTAACACAGCTAATAGAACAAGACTCTGATATTGAGCATAAAAATATAATCAAGCGGGTAGTTGAGCAACTTTTTTTGCAAAAATACAATGCCAAAATATCTGCTGAAACCGTTGAGCAATTGTGTGTAGAATTTAACTTATCTCCAGTACAGCTCGCTTTACATTGCTTACCTATTGCCGCTTGCTATGCTGTTGTGCCTGTCTCTAATTTTTATGTTGGTGCAGTAGCCATAGGTAAATCAGGGACATTCTACTTCGGAGCAAATTATGAGTTTGCAAGTGATGCGATTGCTCAATCTGTTCACGCAGAACAAAGTGCAATTTCTCACGCTTGGTTATCTGGTGAAACCGCATTAACCGATATGGTGGTAAATTATACACCTTGTGGACATTGTCGCCAGTTTATGAACGAGCTGAATACCGCCTCTACGCTACATATTCATTTACCTCATAGCCAACATAATTTACTACACAGTTATTTACCTGATGCTTTTGGACCAACAAACTTAAACATTGATAACGTTCTATTTGATCCACAAAATCACGCTTTTAAAAAGCATAATGATGTCTTAATTCAAGCGGCAATTAGTGCGGCTGAAAATGCTTATGCACCTTATAGTCAAGCAGTAAGTGGAATTGCATTACAGGTTGGCGAGCAAATTATTACAGGACGATATGCTGAAAATGCAGCATTTAACCCGAGTTTTCTGCCTTTACAGAGTGCCTTAAATCAACGCAGAATGTTGGGACTAATTGATGTTCCTGTTAGTCGCATAGTATTAGCAGAAAAACAATCTATATTAAGTCATAGAAATATAACAACTTCTTTGGCAAAAAATTTATTTGATATATCTATTGAATATATTAGCTTGTAGCAGAAATAGTATCTTATAGGTAACATTTTAGAACTTTTTTGCTAAAATTTGATTAAAGCCAATTAAATGTAAAAATAGATGTTTTCTAATTATAACAATACCAAGTAAAATGGCACAAGTTTGCAACATTTATATGCATTGCGATACATAACATAATGATTTAATAAGAGTAACAAAATGGAAAATCCACAAATTTTAATTGTTGAAGATGAAGCTGTAACTCGCAACACTCTGAAAAATGTGTTTGAAGCGGAAGGTTATGATGTCTTTGAAGCTGCCGATGGGGTAGAAATGCATTCAATACTTGCACAAAATCCTATTCATTTAGTCATTATGGACATCAATTTGCCAGGTAAAAATGGCTTAATGTTGGCTCGAGAATTACGTGAGAATACTGATATCGCTTTAATGTTTTTAACTGGACGTGATAATGAAGTGGATAAAATTCTTGGGCTTGAAATTGGTGCTGATGATTATATCACTAAGCCGTTTAACCCTAGAGAATTAACCATTCGTGCAAGAAATTTATTACAACGCACGATGTCAGAAAAAGAAAAATCAGTTAAAGAAAATGAACAAGTTGATTGCTATCGTTTTAATAACTGGGTGCTTGATGTAAATAGCCGTAGTTTAATTAACCCTGAAGGCGATATTATTAAACTACCTCGTAGTGAGTTTAGAGCATTACTTCATTTCTGTGAAAACCCAGGCAAAATTCAGACTCGTGATGATTTACTTAAACGAATGACAGGACGTGAGTTAAAACCACACGATAGAACTGTTGATGTTACTATCCGCCGTATTCGTAAGCATTTTGAAGATCATCCTAATACCCCAGAAATCATTGTAACTATTCACGGTGAAGGGTATCGTTTTTGTGGAGAATTGGAGTAGATAGAAAACTCTTATAAAAAACCGATTTGTAACTTATTAAGTTATAAAATCGGTTTTTCTTGTCTCCCTAAATGAGACAAGTGGTTGTTTGCTAATAACCTGTTTTACATCTATGTCAACTTACTCTCATTCCTTATCTACTTTTCCGCAACTTTTCCTGCTATTCTAATTGTGTTTTTAAAAATTTCAAATTTCAACCATTTTCCCAACTATTGTCAGTATTATCTAACTTCTGTATAATCCCTATCCTTTTATAAATTGAAAATTTTGCAAAATTTGGAGTAAACAATGGCTCGTGTAACCGTTCAAGATGCAGTAGATAAAATTGGTAACCGCTTTGATTTAATTTTAACTGCAGCTCGCCGAGCAAGACAATTACAGTTACATACGCGTGAAGCGTTAGTGGCAGAAGAAGGCGATAAACCAACAGTAATTGCATTGCGTGAGATTGAAGAAGGTTTAATCAATAACCAGATTATGGATCAGCAAGAAAAAATTGATGCACTTCATCAAGAAGTGGTTGAAAGAGAAGCTATTTCTTTCCTTGCGGATGTCCAAGCAAATTCATAATTTTAAATGGGCAATTCAATGTAAGCGGTGAGATCTCTCACTCAATTTACAAGTGAATTGTCCATTTTTGTATCTAAATTTTATTCAAGGAAAGGTGTAACGTGGATCTTTTTGAACCTCTCAATTCCATTATTCAAGGTTATCTACCCGCAGAGCAGATCGAGCGAGTAAAGCGTGCCTTTGTAGTGGCACGAGATGCTCACGAAGGTCAATTTCGCTCAAGTGGTGAACCGTACATTACTCACCCTGTTGCAGTAGCTTGTATTATTGCTGAAATGAAGCTCGATCACGAAGCAGTTATTGCTGCATTGTTGCACGATGTGATCGAAGATACGCCTTATACGGAAGGGCAACTTGCCGAAGAATTTGGGGCAAGTGTGGCAGAAATTGTACAGGGCGTTTCTAAGCTCGATAAGTTAAAATTTCGTACTCGCCAAGAAGCACAGGTGGAAAATTTCCGTAAAATGATTTTGGCAATGACCAAAGATGTGCGCGTGGTGTTAATTAAGTTAGCTGACCGTACACACAATATGCAAACATTGGGGGCATTGCGTCCAGATAAACGTTTGCGAATTGCGAAAGAAACCCTTGAAATTTATACGCCATTGGCTCATCGCTTAGGAATGGAATCCCTGAAAAATGAGTTGGAAGATCTCTGCTTTAAGGCGATGTATCCCTACCGCTATGAAGTAATTAAACGCTCTATCGAAACGGCAAGGGGAAATTTGCAAGAGATGATTTTACGCATTTCTGCTGAAATTAAAGCTCGCTTAGATGAAGTGGGGATCAAATGCCGAGTGTATGGTAAAGAACGCCCACTTTATTATCTTTATCAAAAAATTCGTGAAAAAACGCAACATTTTAATTCTATTTTAGATATTTATTCATTTCGTGTTGTGGTTGAGAGTGTGGATAACTGCTATCGAGTACTTGGGCAGATGCATTCACTATATAAACCTCGTCCTTTCCAAGTTAAAGATTATATTGCCGTACCGAAAACCAATGGTTATCAATCTCTTCATACTTCGATGATTGGACCGAAAGGTGTGCCTGTTGATGTGTTAATTCGTACGGAAGAGATGGATCAAATGGCTCGACTTGGGGTCGCTGCACATTGGGGATATCAAGATCACGCAAGCACTAGCGTTCAAGTTCGTACACAGCAATGGCTAAAAAGCATTGTTGAGATGCAACAAAGTGCAGGAAATTCAGCTGAGTTTATTGAGAATGTTAAATCAGATCTATTCTCTAGTGATATTTATGTATTTACGCCTAAGGGGCGTATTGTTCAACTTCCTGCAAATGCGACAGCAGTAGATTTTGCGTATGCGTTACATACAGATATTGGTGATCGCTGTATTGGTGCGGTGGTTGACCGCAATCCTTATCCGCTTTCTCAGCCATTACAATCTGGACAAACCATTGAAATTCAAACGGCGGAAACTGTACGTTTGAATGCACTATGGCTAAACTTTGTGGTAACAGCAAAAGCTCGCTCTTGTATTCGTAGCACTTTAAAACGCCAAGAACGTGATTCAGCGGTTTCTTTAGGTAAACGACAATTATTACTCTCGCTAAATTCGCAAAACTTTGAGCAAATCGACCCGCTTGTAAAACAAAATTTACTTGATGAATTAAAATTAACTAACTTTGATGATCTCCTTGCAGAAATAGGCTTGGGTAATCAAATTAGTGGTGTAGTGGCACAACGTTTATCAGGGCAAAAATTAGAAATTGATACAGATGGAAATCCTGAAAATAATCAGCCATTGGCAATTCAAGGGGTTGATAGTAGCCTCATTAGCTTTGCAAAATGCTGTTTACCTGTGCCTGGCGATGAGATTATTGCCCATATTAGCTCAGGAAAAGGACTAAGTATTCATCACATTGGTTGTCGAAATGTCAAAGATTATGCACAAGATCAGCGTCACTACATGCCAGTCAGTTGGGAAATTGCTAAAGAAAAAGCGATTGAGTTTGAAGCAGAAATTTGGATTGATATTTTAAATCAACAAGGTGTATTGGCAGACATTACAACCGCCGTTGCGAAAATGCAAAGTAATATTTTGAGTATCCAAAGTGAAGCAAGAGCAGGTGGTGTTTACCAAGTAAAAATGTTGGTGAGCGTAAAAGATAAAGCACATTTAGATACTATCCTACATAAACTTTCTTACCTAGTTGGAGTGGTTAAAGCGGTAAGATCTGTTTAATTTTTTGCAAATATTATTTAAATTTTGCTCATTTACGGGAAACACCCGAATGAGGTTCGGGAGTCGGATCTATATAATTTAAAAGCGAGCGGAGAAGATGTATGTTAATGAAACAAAAAGGTTATGATGAATTTTTAGCAGATAAAATTGCAAAAGGCTTACAAGACTATAAGCAAGGGCGATTTCATACTGCCGAGCAAGCTAAGCAGCATATTGAGCAAACGTTAATAAGAAAAGAACGAGAACTTCAAGAGCAGATGAATAATGCAAGTTATGCGTAAGCCTTATATTATTTCCGATCAGGCTTTAAAAGATATTGATGAAATTATTGAAAATGTAATTGAGTTTACTTCATATACAGCAAGTGGAATTAAGCTCTATAATGAAATTTTTGAAACCTTAGAGTTAATTAGCTTACTTCCAAAAGCTGGGCGAATGCGACAAGAAAATAATGCATTAAGGGAAATGTTTGCTCGTTCTTATCGTATTGTTTATCAAGAGTTTGATGACGTTATTTTGATTATTACTGTGATCCATTCCCGAAGATTGTACCCACAGCCCATAAACTAAAAGATAATTTTGAATTTCCTCTTATTTTTGTTAGCACTTTTTATAAGTTTATTTCTTCAGGAATTTTACCAATGAGCCAGCAATTATTAGATGGTGTTCCTTTAACTACGCTTTCAGGTGTAGGATCTGCAATAGCTGAAAGGCTGAGCCGAATTGGGATCAACAATGTGCAAGATCTGCTTTTCCATTTACCGATGCGTTATGAAGATCGTACAAGGATCACGCCGATTATTGATCTCCGTCCAGAATCTTATGCCACTATTGAAGGCATTGTCCAACTCACTGAAGTGCAATTTGGTAAACGCCCTATTCTTTCTACAACGTTATCTGACGGCACAAGTAAAATCACCCTGAAATTTTTTAATTTTAATGCTGGAATGAAAAATAGCCTTGTGGCTGGAACAAGAGTAAAAGCCTTTGGCGAAATTCGACGTGGGCGTTATATGGCAGAGATTCATCACCCTGAATATCAAATTATTCGGGGAAACCAACCGCTTGTATTAGCAGAAACGCTTACGCCTATTTATTCAACCACTGAAGGATTAAAACAGGCATCACTCAGAAAATTAACCGATCAAGCTCTCGCGTTGTTGGATAAAGTACAGGTTCAAGAATTATTGCCTGATCAATTCAATCCGTATCCATATAGTTTAAAGGACGCTTTAAAATTTTTACATCGCCCAACCCCTGATGTTCCTGTCGAATTATTGGAAAAAGGCGAACATTCCGCACAAAAAAGGCTTATTTTTGAAGAGCTACTGGCACACAATTTAGCAATGCAGCAGATTAGAATTGGTGTGCAACAACATTATGCGGAATCATTACGTTATCAAAGTGATTTAAAACAACGTTTTTTAGCTAGCTTACCTTTTCAACCAACCAAAGCACAGCAACGGGTTACTTGTGAAATTGAACAGGATTTAGCCAAGCCATTTCCGATGATGCGGTTAGTGCAAGGTGATGTTGGTTCAGGAAAGACCCTTGTGGCTGCATTAGCGGCATTATTAGCCATTGATAATGGTAAACAAGTTGCGTTAATGGCACCAACTGAAATTTTGGCGGAGCAACACGCTACTAATTTTGCAAATTGGCTACAACCTTTTGGCATTGAAGTTGGTTGGTTAGCGGGAAAAGTAAAGGGAAAAGCACGCACTGCACAACTTGAAGCAATAAAAAATGGCAATGTGCAGATGATCATCGGAACTCACGCACTTTTCCAAGAACAAGTTGAATTTCATAATTTGGCATTAGTCATTATTGATGAACAACACCGATTTGGCGTGCATCAACGGCTGACACTACGAGAAAAAGGGGCTAAAGGCGATGTTTATCCACATCAGCTGATTATGACAGCAACACCTATTCCCCGCACATTAGCAATGACGGTTTATGCCGATTTAGATACATCTATTATTGATGAATTACCACCAGGTAGAACACCGATTACAACAGTTGCTATCTCAGAAGAACGTCGTGATGAAATTGTTCGCCGAGTATATCAAGCCTGTAAAAATGAGCATCGGCAGGCTTATTGGGTTTGTACTTTGATAGATGAATCGGAAGTCCTAGAAGCTCAAGCAGCAGAAGCAATGGCAGAAGATTTGCAAAGAGCCTTGCCCGATTTACGCATTGGTTTGGTGCACGGTAGAATGAAACCACAAGAAAAACAAGCAATTATGGCGGAATTTAAGCAAGCAAATATTGATTTATTGGTTGCGACAACAGTGATTGAAGTAGGGGTTGATGTACCAAATGCCAGTTTGATGATTATTGAAAATTCCGAAAGATTAGGTTTAGCACAGTTGCACCAACTGCGTGGACGTGTCGGGCGTGGTGCAACAGCGTCTCATTGCGTACTAATGTATAAAGCTCCGTTAGGTAAGATTTCCAGTAAGCGTTTACAAGTAATGCGAGATAGTCAAGATGGGTTTGTGATTGCAGAAAAAGATCTCGAAATTCGTGGTACAGGAGAAATTCTAGGCACAAAACAGACAGGAATGGCTGAATTTAAAGTGGCTAATCTGATGCGAGATCGAAAAATGATTCCATTAGTGCAAAATTATGCAAAACAGATAATTACCCAAGATCCAGAACTCGCTCAACAGCTTATTCACCGTTGGTTGAATAGCAAAACGATGTACAGTAACGCTTAATAGGCGGGGCGATTTTATAAATTTTTTAGAGGAGACAAATAATGTTAAGTGACCAAGATATTTTTAATCGCTATCAAGCGAAAAAAACAGAATTTGATAAATGTGCAGAGATTTCTCTTATAGGGCATTCTCTATTTGATATGTGGGGTGATATGCCAGATGGAACGCCAAGCCTTGTGGGTAAAAGTGTGGCGAATTTAGGTTTATCTGGAACTAGCACTCGCCAATATTTAGATGTTATTGTGAAGCCAAAGCATATTCATTCACTAGGTAAAGATGTTTTTATCTTTCTTGGTGTCAATGATATTGTTAAAGAACCTGATTATTCACCGAAACAGGTGTTGGATTGGCTCAATGATATGATTGCAGTGTTTCGCCAAATATCACCAACATCTCGTTTTTATTTATTAGAAGCTACGCCAGTCAATAATATTGCCACAGTTGATAATCCACAAATTCTAGAGTTGAATCAGTATCTTGAGAATCATTGTGCAAGCGATGTTATCTATGTAAAAACGTGGCAGTATTTTGAAAATGCGGAAGGTAAATTGGATTTGGAATTTTGTCACGATGGTCTGCATTTTACTCAGAAAGGGTATGATGTGCTAAGCCGAATTCTGACAAATTATTTGTAATAAGATGGATAAGCTCTCTTTATATCGCAAATTGCTAGAAAATGGAAATTGGCAAACAGGCGAGAAAAATTTACCTAAGAAGGTTGCGAATTGGTTGCTACATTCGGATTCTTTAACGCAAAAGTTACAGAGCATTTGTGATAATCTAAAGGTTGAAATTACTCAGCAGGGTTGGCAAGCTGTGAGATCTTCACAGGCATTTGCAAAAAATGACGAAAATCATACCGCTTGGCTGCGTGAAGTGATATTAAAAGGTGATGAGCAAGATTGGATTTTTGCTCAAACAATTTTGCCGAAGCAGACGATTGAAATGGTGGCTAGCCCAGTTTTAGAATTGGGAGAAAACCCTATTGGCTTATGGCTATTCCCACAGCAACCCGCACGCATTTCATTGGAATGGTGTTTTGATACTGCGACTAAATTATATGCAAGGCGTTCACTGTTATCTTTAAACGGCTACCCCTTGGCTATTTATGAGCTTTTTTTACCGAAATTTTCGTTTGAACCTTGTGATATAAAGGAGTAGCATTGAGCAAATTTATTTGCTGTACCAATTTATGAAACCAACAATTCTTTTATATGACTCAGGAATGGGCGGATTGACGATCTATGATGCTATTCGCCAAAGTTTGCCTGATGCTCACTACCTTTACTGTTTTGATAATGCTTATTTTCCTTATTCAGAAAAATCAGAAGAGACTCTAATTGAGCGGGCAAAGCAGATTGTGCAAAAAATTACACAAATCTACCCGCTTGATATGGTGGTGGTTGCCTGTAATACCGCAAGTACAGTCGTATTACCTGCATTGAGAGAGAAATTTCCTTTTTATATTGTTGGGACGGTGCCTGCGATTAAACCAGCTGCGATAATTTCCCAGACCAAGACAATTGGGCTGTTGGCAACTAAAGGGACGGTTTCTCGTACTTATGTAGATGACCTTATATCCCAATATGCGAGTGAGTGTGTTGTGGAAAAAATAGGAACAACCGATTTAGTTGAGATTGTTGAGTACAAACAGCAAACAGGCAAAGTTGATATGCAGAGATTACAAAAAGTAATTGCTCAATGGCAGGATCATCCTACATTAGATACCGTTATTTTAGGGTGTACCCATTTTCCATTAGTGAAACAAGAATTACAGCAGCTGTTACCTAACGTGAAGTTTTTTATTGATCCAGGTAATGGGATTGCGAAACGAGTAATAACATTATTGGAAAATAAAATATATCAAGAAAATGATATGGAAAAAATTAATCAAGCTTTTTGTACTGCGGAGATTGATAATTTGGAAGTTCGTGAGAAGGTAATGCAATATTGGGGATTTAAGACTTTAAAAGTGCTAGATTTAGAGTAGAGATAAAATCTGACCGCTATTTGAATGTTTTTTCTTTGTTTTGTTCTGTTTTTCATCAAGCGGTCGTTTTTTTTAAGTTTTTTGCAATTTTTCTGAAAAAAGTACTTGCGTTGTTTTCGGATTTCCCTATAATGCACACCACACAACGACGCACTGTTGTGAACGAATTAAGTTATGCGGTGCGTCGTTCTTTTTTG
>NZ_LEKM01000195.1 GCF_009761375.1 Ursidibacter arcticus
GCCTTTTTGTAACATCGGGATTAATTTCTCTGCAAGAATTGGCGTTGCAACGTGTGAGAATAAGTAGTTACCGTATTCTGCTGTATCTGAAATTACCACGTTCATTTCATATAAACGTTTACGAGCGATAGTATTCGCAATTAACGGTAATTCGTGTAATGACTCATAGTAAGCAGATTCTTCATAGATACCGCTTGCAACCATTGCATCAAATGCCATTTCAACACCAGCTTTAACCATTGCAACCATTACTACACCGTTATCGAAGTATTCTTGTTCAGAAATTTTGATACCGTCTGCTTTTGGTGAATTTTCAAAGGCGGTTTTACCTGTTTCTTCACGCCATTTTAATAAGTTAGCATCACCATTAGCCCAGTCTGCCATCATTGTTGATGAGAATTCACCGCTGATGATGTCATCCATATGTTTTAAGTATAGGAAGTTAAGTTGTTCTTTAATTTCTTCCGCTAATTCAAAGGCACGAATTTTCGCAGAGTTAGATAAGCGATCCATCATTAACGTGATACCACCTTGTTTTAAGGCTTCAGTGATGGTTTCCCAACCGTATTGGATCAATTTACCTGCATATGCTGGATCTTTACCGTCCGCGACTAATTTGTCATAACATACGATAGAACCTGCTTGTAACATACCGCAAAGAATAGTTTGTTCGCCCATTAAGTCAGATTTAACTTCAGCAACAAATGAAGACTCTAACACGCCAGCACGATCACCGCCTGTTGCTGATGCCCACGCTTTTGCGATAGCTAAACCTTCGCCTTTCGGGTCATTTTCAGGGTGAACAGCGATAAGAGTCGGCACACCGAAACCACGTTTATATTCTTCACGCACTTCTGTACCTGGGCATTTTGGTGCTGTCATTACAACAGTGATGTCTTTGCGAATTTGTTCACCTTCTTCAACAATGTTGAAACCGTGTGAATAACCGAATGCGGCACCTTGTTTCATTAAAGGCATTACATCTGCAACCACTTTAGAGTGCTGTTTGTCTGGTGTTAAGTTAATCACTAAATCTGCACTTGGGATTAACTCTTGGTATGTGCCAACTTTAAAACCATTTTCAGATGCACGAGTAAATGACGCACGTTTTTCTGCAATCGCTTCTGCACGCAATGCGTAAGCAATATCTAAACCAGAATCACGCATATTTAAACCTTGGTTTAAACCTTGTGCACCGCAACCTACGATAACGATTTTTTTGCCTTTTAAGAAATTACAACCGTCAGCAAACTCGCTACGATCCATAAAACGACAGCGACCTAATTGATCTAATTGTTGGCGTAAGTTTAATGTGTTGAAATAGTTAGCCATTTTTTGTTCCTTCTGAATAAATAGGGATAATTAAACGTTATGAAGTATAACTCAGACTGATGACAA
>NZ_LEKM01000196.1 GCF_009761375.1 Ursidibacter arcticus
GACGCCACGCTGGCGTCCGAATGAAAAAAGACTTTGTCAATAATCTGCGTTATGAAGTATAACTCAAACTTATAATTGCCAAAAGTGATATTATTAGGATTTATAATTGCATATTTTGCAAGTTGCAAATTTTTGAGAGAAAAGCACCGCTTGCTTTTCGTCTAGGAAATGATCGGCTATAATTGCCAAGTTTTTCACTCCACAATTTTATAGAAGGAAACCAAAATGGGCTTAGAAAACGTACCTGCTGGTAAAGAGTTACCAGATGATATTTATGTAGTAATTGAAATTCCAGCAAACTCAGATCCAATCAAATATGAAGTGGATAAAGAAAGCGGTGCTTTATTTGTGGATCGCTTTATGGCAACAGCGATGTTCTATCCTGCAAACTATGGTTATGTAAACCACACTCTTTCTTCAGATGGTGACCCAGTAGATGTTTTAGTTCCAACACCATATCCATTACAACCAGGTTCTGTAATTCGTTGCCGTCCAGTTGGCGTATTAAAAATGACTGACGAAGCAGGTGGCGATGCAAAAGTGGTTGCGGTTCCACATACTAAATTAAGTAAAGAATATGATCACATCAAAGATGTAGGTGATTTACCAGCATTGTTAAAAGCACAAATCCAACACTTCTTTGAAAGCTATAAAGCATTAGAAGCAGGTAAATGGGTTAAAGTAGAAGGCTGGGAAGGCGTTGAAGCTGCTCGCCAAGAAATTTTAGAATCTTTCGAACGTGCGAAAAAATAATTTTAAATACTTATAAATTAAATGCCAAAGCTAATCCCTTTGGCATTTTTAGATCGGAATGCAAATATGAAATCACTCAAAAAATTTGGTTTAGCTATTATGCTTGCAACAGGTTTAGCCGCCTGTACCACAACCCAAGATATTAACCAAGAAGCCGCATTAAGCTACCGCCAAGTACAACAAGAAGCAAAATCAAAAGGTGTTCTTGATACTACCTCTGCAACATCTAAACGTATTCACGCTGTATTTAATAAAATGCGACCGTACGCAGAAAAAGAAAATAAAACAGGTGTACCATTTAATTGGGAAATTAGTGTAGTACGTTCTAATGAACTTAATGCTTGGGCAATGCCTGGAGGCAAAATGATGTTCTATACAGGGTTAGTCGAAAAATTGAACCTCACTGATGATGAAATTGCAACAGTAATGGGGCACGAAATGGCTCACGCACTGGAAGAACACGGTAAATCAGATCGTACAGTAAGTACGATTACAGGTATTATCGGAGCTGTTGCCGATGTAGCAGTTACCGCAGCCACTGGGGTAAATACAGAAGGCTTGCTTAGCACTGGCGTTGATTTAATTGCCAACAAACCTTTCTCTCGTAGTCAAGAGACAGAGGCTGATGAAATTGGCTTATTTTTAATGGCAAAATCTGGTTACAACCCTAAAGCCGCACCAAACGTATGGGTAAAAATGAGCCAAGCAACGGGCGGTTCAGGTGGCTTACTCGAAAGTTTAATTTCTACTCACCCCGTCAATGCTGATCGCCAAGAAAATTTACAGCGTTTAATGCCAAAAGCAATGGAATACTACAACGCAAGAAAATAAGCGGTAGGATAAATCTCATTTTTTACAAAAGTCTTTGGAAATTCTAAAAAACATACGTTATGCGTATTGAATTAAAGAGCTTAAGTGGAGAACGGAATAAAAAAATCCTCTTATAATGAATAAGGCTGACAACCAAAATTTAGAATACAAAACCGCACGTTTACGTGCGGATTGTTATTTATTCCTCGCTTACAAAAGTAGCTAGTATGTTTATTGCTATGAGTAATTTTCTCTTAAATCTTTCATTAGTCCCACTATATAACTAATTAATACAACTGAAAACGGCAAGCCACACAATACAACAGCGGATTGCATTGCACCAAAACTTCCAGCAAACAGTAAGCCAATAGATAATAGTGTTACGATTACAGACCAGAAAATTCTTAACCAGGTTGGGGCATCCTCAGCATCTTCAGGAAGCTCTTTTGCTGATAGATTGGAGATCATAACAAGTCCAGAATCGACAGGTGTTAAAAACATAATGAATCCAATTACAATTAATAATGCAATAATGATTTTACTGAATGGGAAATACATAACTAATTCGTACAGCATATTTTCAATTGGTTTGCTCGACATTGCAGTAGCAAGTTCTGTAGCATTACTATTCATAACAAGATCAATAGCAGTATTACCGAAAATAGACATCCAAACGAGAGCAAAGCCTAGCGGAATAAACATTACACCAAATACTAATTCTTTAATTGTTCTACCTTTAGAAATTCTCGCTACAAACATTCCAACAAATGGGGCCCAAGCAATCCACCAAGCCCAATAGAATATTGTCCAGCTACTCATCCAGCCAGTAGCATCATTACTTTCAAAAAGGTAAACGTTAAAGGTTTTTTGAATTAATGCGGATAAATAATCACCAGTATTTTGCACAATACCATTGAGTAAGAAAATAGATTTTCCATTGAAGAAGATAAATAGTAAAAAAGCAATCATTAATAAAATATTAATATTTGCAAGTAAGCTAATTCCCTTTTTAACCCCTGTAATAGCAACCAAGGTTGCAACAATCATCATCACAATTGCGATAATAATAATGACCGATTGGTTCTCTGGTATATCAACTAAATAAGTCAAACCTGAATATAAGAGTAAGGCCCCCATCCCCAAGTTCGTGATCAGAGAAATTAGTGTTGCGATAATTCCAAAGCCATCAACAAAATGCCCAAAAGAGCCATGAATTCTCTCTTTTAATATCGGATAAAGGGGGGAACGTAAAGCTAATGGTAATTTTTTTCGATAAGCAAAATAAGCAAGCACAACGCCCATAAGTGCATAAAGTGCCCAACCATGAAGCCCCCAGTGGAGAAATGTCATAACCATAGCTTCTCTCGCTTGAGCTGCACTATTTGCCAATTGAATAGGAGGATGGAGATAATGATCTAGAGCCTCATATGCACCATAATAAAGAATACCTATACCAATTCCAGAAGAAAAAAGCATGGATACCCAAGATTTAAAGGTAAATTCAGGCTTTTCATCAGCTTGAGCAAGCACGATATTTTGATATTTGGAAAATGCTAGCCAAACAATGAAAAATAAACATGTTGCAATAAGTAAAATGTAATACCAGCCAAGAACATCAGATATCCAGCTCTGGATACTACTCAGAGTATCAGAGGTCTTCTCGGGACTAATAGCCATAACCACACCAATTATAATGGATGTTATAGCTGCGGATAAAAATACAGGGTAATTAAGTTTAAATCCTTGATTTTTTGATGTTTTACTCATATCCCCCTCCATAAAAGGAAATTTTTAGTTATGAAAATGTTGCATTAATGTAAATAAAATATCTTTTTTTTATTGAACAATCAATCAAAATAATGTAGATTTTACGGTAATTTATGTAAATAGAAATTAATTGGTTATTTTTTATACAGTAATTTTAGGAGCATTTTCAATATGCCAAAAGTAGGAATGGAGCCCATCAGGAGAAATCAATTGATCAATGCAACTATTTATTGCATTGATAATTACGGGATTTCTGATGTTACGATTGCACAAATAGCTCAGAGAGCTGGGTTATCAACAGGGATTATCAGCCATTATTTCGGTGGAAAAATGGGGTTATTGAGAGAAAGTATGTTGGAATTAATGAGGCAATTACATGAAGGTATCTTGTTAAAAAATAGAGCGGAGAATATTCAAAATGATCCTAAGAAAGCCATTGAGATCATCATCGAATGTAATTTCGATACATCAAAATCTGCAATGAGAGTATGGCTATCTTTTTGGGCGATGAGTATGTATCAACCTGAATTAAATAGATTGCAACGCATTAATGACAATCGCCTATATTCAAATTTACTGAGTCATTTCAAAAAATTACTCCCTAGGGAATATGCTAATGATGCTGCTAGAGGATTAGCTGCACTCATTGACGGTTTATGGTTACATGGTAGTTTAAGATCATCAAAATTTGACTCTATTCAAGCAAGAAAAATAGCATTAAGTTTTTTTTATAATATTTGTAAACAATATTCTGCTTAGTAGGTAAGCTAAAATTTAGGAGGACATAATGAAATTTGGCATTCAAAAACTTTATATCAATGGGCAATACGTTGATGCCACTAGTGGAAAAACATTTAAAAGCGTAAATCCAGCAAATGGGGAAGTACTTGCTGAAGTTCAGGTAGCTTCGGAGAGCGATGTTAATTTAGCTGTTGAATCCGCTAAAAAAGCACAAAGAATTTGGGGAAAAATGACTGCTATAGAGCGTTCTCGTATTTTATTAAAAGCAGTTGCCTTGCTAAGGGAAAAAAATCAGGAACTTGCTTTATTAGAAACTCTAGATACAGGCAAGCCGATCTCAGAAACAGCATACGTTGATATTGTAACAGGTGCTGATGTTATAGAATATTATGCAGGGCTTATCAATGGGTTAGAAGGAACACAAATTCCTTTACGTGAAACCAGTTTTGTTTATACAAGAAGAGAACCTCTTGGTGTAATCGCTGGAATTGGTGCTTGGAATTACCCTGTTCAAATCGCGATGTGGAAGCTTGCTCCAGCTCTTGCTGCAGGAAATACTATGGTTTTCAAAGCAAGCGAAATGACCCCTTTAACAACTCTTAAATTGGCTGAAATTTTAACCGAAGCTGGTGTTCCTGCTGGTGTATTCAATGTGGTAAATGGTGCTGGTAGAGATATTGGTGATATTCTTACAACTCACCCTGATATTGCAAAAATATCCTTTACAGGTGGAACATCGACAGGCAAGAAAGTTTGTGCATCAGCTACATCTTCAACTTTAAAAGAAGTAACTATGGAGTTAGGAGGAAAGTCTCCATTAATCATCTTTGATGATGCTGATCTAGATCGTGCAGCAGATATTGCGGTGATGGCAAACTTCTATAGCTCTGGTCAGGTATGCACAAATGGAACAAGAGTCTTTATTCCAAGTAAATTAAAGCAGGAATTTGAGCAAAAAGTTGTAGAACGAGTGAAAAGAATCAAGATTGGCTGTCCGCAAGATCCTGACACAAATTTTGGTCCTGTTATCGGCTTTAATCATTTAGATAATGTACTTCGCTATTTAGAAATAGGTAAATCTGAAGGAGCAAAATTATTGATTGGGGGAAATCGAGAACTCTCTGGTGATTTTGCAAAAGGTGCTTATGTACAACCAACAGTTTTTACTGACTGTACTGATGATATGACGATTGTAAAAGAAGAAATCTTTGGTCCAGTAATGAGCATTTTATCTTATGAAACTGAGAATGAGGTTATTCAACGTGCTAATAACAGTACATATGGTTTAGCTGCAGGTGTTGTTACTCAGAATTTAGGTACTGCACATAGGGTTATTCATCAATTAGAAGCAGGAATTTGTTGGATCAATACTTGGGGTGAATCTCCAGCACCAATGCCTGTAGGTGGATATAAACAATCTGGTATTGGCAGAGAAAATGGGGTAAGTACTTTAGAGCACTATACTCAAATTAAATCAATTCAAGTTGAGTTAGGCGAATATAACTCAGTATTTTAATTTTATAAATGTAGTAACCACTATTGTTTAAGGAAATATTATGTCTACTAAAGAATTTGATTATATTATTATTGGTGCTGGTTCGGCGGGTAATGTTCTAGCAACACGTCTCACTGAAGATAGCGATGTATCTGTTCTCTTACTTGAAGCTGGTGGACCAGACTATCGATTTGACTGGCGAACACAAATGCCTGCTGCACTTGCATATCCTTTACAAGGAAAACGTTATAACTGGGCTTACGAGACAGATCCTGAACCTTATATGAATAATCGCCGTATGCAATGCGGTCGTGGTAAAGGACTTGGCGGTTCATCCCTGATTAACGGTATGTGCTATATTCGAGGCAATGCAATGGACTATGATAATTGGGCTGCTCAAGATCAGCTGTTATCAAACTGGACCTATCAAGATTGTTTACCCTATTTTAAAAAAGCAGAGACTAGAGATATTGGTGGTAATGACTATCATGGTGATTCTGGTCCTGTATCTGTAACCACACCTAAAGAGGGTAATAATATCCTATATAATGCGATGATTGAAGCGGGAATACAAGCTGGTTATCCAAGAACTGAAGATTTGAATGGGTATCAACAGGAAGGGTTTGGACCAATGGATCGAACAGTTACTCCGAAAGGTCGCAGAGCAAGTACAGCGAGAGGATATCTAGATCAAGCACGTAATAGACCAAATCTAACTATTGTGACACATGCATTAACCGATAGAATTCTATTCTCTAATAAACGTGCAATTGGTGTAACTTACTTACATAAAGATCGCACTGAAACCGTACACGCTAAACGTGAAGTTTTACTTTGTGCTGGTGCAATTGCCTCCCCGCAAATTTTACAAAGATCAGGTGTTGGACCAAGTGACTTATTACGTTCGTTAGATATCCCAGTAGTGCATGATTTACCAGGTGTGGGTGCAAATTTACAAGATCACCTAGAAATGTACTTACAATTTGAATGTAAGAAACCAGTTTCTATTGCTCCAGCATTAAAATTACATAACCAGGCTAAAATTGGTGCAGAATGGTTATTTTTAGGTACAGGATTGGGTGCTACTAACCAATTTGAAGCTGGAGGGTTTATTAGGAGCGATGAACGTTTTGAATGGCCAAATATTCAATATCACTTTTTACCAATAGCAGTGGATTACAATGGATCAAATCCTATTAAATTTCACAGTTTCCAAGCTCATGTAGGCTCAATGCGTTCACCAAGTCGAGGGCGTATTCATGTGAAATCAAAAGATCCTAGACAAGCTCCAAGCATCTTATTTAACTATATGTCCACAAAACAAGATTGGGAAGAGTTCCGTGCTGCTATACGTATCACAAGAGACATCTTTAGCCAACCAGCACTAGCACCATATTGTGGTAAAGAAATCTCACCAAGTTTGAAATATCAAACAGACGCTGAGTTAGATAGCTTTGTTCGACAATATGCAGAAACAGCATTCCATCCATCTTGCTCAAATAAAATGGGTTCAGATGATATGGCTGTTGTAGATAACGAGGGACGAGTACATGGAATGGAAGGATTACGAGTAGTTGATGCTTCAATTATGCCAATCATCATTACAGGTAACTTAAATGCACCAACTATTATGATGGCAGAGAAAATTGCAGATGTGATTAGAGGTAAAACACCATTACCAAGAGCTAATACTAATTATTTCAAAGCCAACGGTGCACCAGTCAAATTAAATAAATAATCTTCTACATATGATAGGTCTATTTAGCTATTAAATAGACCTATCAATTCCTTTTATTCAATGAGATAGCCTTATGTGGAAACGTTTTTCTAACTTATTACATCTTCCTGTATTTATCCCAAGTATCATTATTATTGTTTCTCTTGCTATACTTTGTATTATATTTCCAACAGAAATGAAAAATAATCTAAATATAGTCAAATATTTTATTTCTGATTACTTTGGATGGTTCTATGTATTATCCGTTAGTTTATTTATTATTTTCTTATTATTAGTGTCTGGTAGCCGTCTAGGAGATATTAAGCTTGGTGGGGATGATGAAAAACCAGAATATTCTTTTATCTCTTGGTTTTCAATGTTATTTGCATCAGGTATGGGAATAGGGTTAATGTATTTTGGCGTAGCCGAGCCGATATCACATTATGCGTTCCCTATATTAGATTCCAATTCTGACATAGAAAAAACTAAGAATGCAATCTTAATTTCATTTTACCATTGGGGAATTCATGCTTGGGCTATTTATGCCGTTATGGGGTTAGCTTTAGCTTACTTTGGATTTAGATATAAACTCCCCTTAACTATTAGATCTGGTTTTTATCCCATTTTAAAAGAGCATAGTAATAAATTATGTGGAAATATTATTGATATTATTGCTCTATTTAGTACTGTTTTTGGTATTTCTACCTCTTTGGGGTTTGGAGCCTTGCAAATTAATGCAGGACTGACTCATTTAGGTTTTGTTGCCGAGCAAAGTATTGGAACTCAAATTATTTTAATTGTCAGTATTATGTTCATTGTTGCTATATCATCCTTTGTAGGTATAGCCAAAGGAATGAAAAAAATTAGTGAAATTAATTTATTAATGGCATTTATATTATTAATAGCTATTGTTATTTTAGGACCAACAGTGTTTTTATTATCTGCTTTCACCGAGAATATAGGGTACTATGTTAGAAATTTAATAGACTTGAGTTTTACAACCTTTGCTTATGATGAGTCCAAAAAGGAGTGGATATCTAGCTGGACAATATTATATTGGGCTTGGTGGGTATCTTGGGCACCATTTGTTGGGCTATTTATTGCTAAAATATCTAGAGGGAGAAGTGTTAGAGAGTTTATTTTAGGAGTGTTATTTATTCCATCTTTATTCAATTTTATTTGGATGAGTGTGTTTGGTAATAGTGCAATATTAGTTAATAGAGATAGTAACTTAGTTGATATCATTAGCAATACGAGTATTTTATTATTCAAATTTCTAGAATCATATCCTTTGGGTAGTATATTATCTATCATTGCTTTAATTATTATTGCGTTATTCTTCATTACTTCTGCAGATTCTGGTGTTCATGTTATAAATAGCATTTCTTCAAAAGGTAGTAATACATCTACTCCTCAACACTCTACTTTTTGGATTATATTGATGATTTCGATTTCGTGTTCACTTTTATACTCTGGAGGTTTAGAAGCATTACAAACAATGACATTAATAATTACACTCCCATTTTGTATTATTATGTTATTTTTATGCATAGGTGTTTGGAAAGGGCTTCTTGTAGATAACCAATATTTCAGCAAAAAATTTACATATAGTAGTAGATATTGGAAAACAACGAATTGGAGAGAGCAATTAAATAAAATTATCGTAGATTTTACAGAACTTGATGTAAAAAATTTCTTAAAATCGGTAGCTAAACCAGCCTTTCATTTGGTTTCTCTAGAATTAAGTTCTTATTCGATTAAAGCTAAGATTAATTCCGATAACAAAACTTTCATAGAAATAGTAATTCCACAATCCAATAAGCACGATTTTATTTATGGTATTCGTTGTTCAAATAAAACCCAAGGGAAGTTTGAACCGATAACATATTTTTCCGATGGAAGAAATGGGTATGATGTAAAATTTATGCACAAAGAAGAATTAATTACAGATATTTTAAGGCAATATGATTTGTATCTCAATCTAATTAAAGACGATAAACATGCTTTAAAAACGTCTATTGAATGATACTATTTTCTTAATAATTTCTTAAGATTTGTTTGGTTTAATACGCTCAACAAAGCAAGAGAGCCTTGTTTTTACATTTAAACACTTTAACTAAGGAAATTAACGATGAAAAAATTATCTCTAATTACTGCATTAGCATTATCAACTATCAGCGTATCAGCATTGGCTTCAGGCTTTCAAGGTGCAGCAAATGGTGGCTTTACGAATGGTGCTCAAACGGTTAGCCGAGTTGCTGATGTAAAAGGTTTTCGCGATGACCAATATATCGTTTTACAAGGTAAAATTGTAAAACAACTCACAGGTGATGAATTCTTATTCCGTGATGCAAGCGGTGAGATTGTGGTTGAAATTGACGGTGAAGATTGGGGTGGTACACAAGTTGGTCCAAATGATGAAATTCGTGTTTTTGGCGAAGTAGATAAGTCGTGGAGAACAGATATTGATGTTCACCGTGTAGAAAAAGTACAATAAATCATCTAAGTAGCAGAAAGTGGCGAGAATGCCACTTTTTCTGTTTATATCAAGTGTAAATAAGAGAATGGCAATGCGAATTTTATTGATTGAAGACGATAACTTAATTGGTGAAGGGCTAAAAATTGGGCTAACAAAATCAGGCTTTAGCGTAGATTGGTTTACGGATGGAAAAACAGGGCTAAACGCCTTGGAGGCAGCCCCTTATGATGCCGTTGTATTAGATCTTACCCTACCTAAAATGGATGGTTTGGAGGTATTACAACAGTGGCGAAAAGCTAACCAAGATATCCCTGTACTTATTCTTACCGCTCGAGATACACTAGACGAACGCATTACAGGATTACAACGTGGTGCTGATGATTATCTATGCAAGCCATTCGCACTAGCTGAAGTTGTTGCTCGACTACAAGCCTTAATTCGCCGCCGCTATGGGAAAACTAACCCGATTATTGAACATAGCTTAGTCAAGTTTGACCCTAACCAACATAAAGTTTTCTTACGCGACCAAGAAATCTCACTGACAACTCGAGAATATAATTTACTGGCACTTTTTATGCACAATAAAGAGCGTGTATTAACTCGTTCTGCTATTGAAGAAAAACTCTATACTTGGGACGATGAAGTGAATAGTAATGCTCTTGAAGTTCATATTTATAATTTGCGTCAGAAATTGGGTAAACAGTTTATCCGTACTGTCCACGGTGTTGGCTATACCTTAGGAAAAAATGATGAAGCTGATTAAAAATGCTAGTTTACGCTTACGTTTAATCATTGTAATTTCCTTAACTGCATCATTTATTTGGCTTATTTCTACCGTTGTTGCGTGGCTACAAGTGCGTAAAGAAGTTAATCAAGTTTTTGATGCACAACAGATTTTATTTGCACAACGATTAGCCAGTTCAGACTTGCGAGCAATGCTGATTGAGCGTCCGCACCCGAAGGAAAAATACCACAAAAAAGGCGGATTTCGAGCAGATTTTGATGATGATGCTTTAGCATTTGCTGTCTTTACTTCACAGGGAGATATGCTACTCAGTGACGGAAGAAACGGTGATAACTTTCTTTACAGTCGAGAGCAGGGGTTTACTCGTTCACATTTAAGCAACGATGATGACGAATGGCGTATTTTTTGGCTACCGATTGGTGACGGAAAATTAGTCATTGCGGTGGGGCAAGAACTTGATTACAGAGAAGACCTTATTTTAAAAATGGTTTTCGGGCAAATGTGGATTTGGTTTGCAAGCCTACCATTATTGATTGCTCTCGTGATTTGGTTAATTAGTCGTGAACTGAGAACCCTAAAACAAGTGAGTGAACAGGTTCGTCAGCGTACTCCTGAAGATCAAGCGGTCATTTCCACTGAAAATTTACCAAAAGAGATTTTGCCATTAGTAAATAGCTTAAATCACTTTTTTAGCAAAACATCAACAATGCTTTTGCGTGAACGGCGTTTTACTTCTGATGCCGCCCACGAATTGCGTAGCCCGTTAGCAGCGTTAAAAATCCAAACAGAAATCGCTCAACTTGCAGGAGATGATAGTGAATTACGCGAGAAAGCATTAGATAACCTAACACAAGGGATAAATCGTGCCACACAGTTGATTGAGCAACTACTGACACTATCTCGTTTGGATAATCTGCAAGCATTAGAAGGCGTGGAAGAGATACATTGGGAGCAACTACTCCCATCGTTAATTGGCGAATTGTATTTCCACGCAGAAAAACGCCAAATGGAATTACAGTTTGAGCATATTGCGACCCCAACGCTCAAACAAGGTCAGCCACTGTTACTGTCGCTAATGGTTAGAAATCTCATTGATAATGCGATCAAATATTGCCCTAAAGGCACGATTATTCGAGTAACACTCACCAAGCATAAACTGATTATTGCAGATAACGGTGGTGGAGTGGATAGTGCAGATCTCGCAAAATTAGGGCAACGTTTTTACCGCCCAGCAGGTCAAAATGAAAAAGGTAGTGGTTTAGGCTTATCTATCGTTCACCGTATTGCCGAGTTACATCAATATCAAGTGAATCTAGAAAATAGCGTATTAGAGCAAAAACAGGGGCTAAAAGTTACGATAAGTTGGTAAAACATTTTTTAAACGAATTTGTTATAACTCATTACTTATCAATATAAAACCTAAAGTGTTTCGCACCTAAGCATCTTGGCATTATTCGGCAAGTTTGGTAACCTACGCCGAATTTAATAAACCAAGGTGCTTTATGTCATTTAATACTGAAAATAGTTGGAAAAATGCTGTAAAACTCACATTGCCCATCTTAATGGGGTACCTTGCGGCTGGTATTGCTTACGGCATATTAGCAACCACTGCTGGCTTACCAGTTTGGTTCACCATAGTAATGAGTTTTACCGTTTTCTCTGGCACAGCTCAATATGCGGCCATTCCCTTTTTTGTTTCAGGAGTAGGGATTATCCCTATATTCTTAAGTACATTGTTAATGAGCTTACGCTTTATGTTCTATACTCTTAATATGTACACCATTTTACCCAAAGAACGGATTAAGCGTTTCTTTAGCGTCAGCTACTTAACCGATGAAAGTTTTGCATTACTGACTACCTTCCCACCAGATACACGCCAAGCAATGATGCTAAAAGTCAATCTATTGGGAATGATTTATTGGGTCATAGCAACGATTATTGGTATCTCTCTAGGTGATTCCGTTTCACAATACATTCCAAATCTTGATTTTGCACTGCCTTGCTTATTTGCTATTTTGGCTTATGAACAATATAAAAGCCAAAAGCAATGGAAATCTATTTTTATTGCATTAGTCGGTTTTTTATTAGCACGCCAAATTACCGACCAAAGTGTGTTATTAGTCGCAATTTTGATCGCTATTGTGATTGTCGCCCTTCTGCCACAATCATTATTAGATAACAAGAAAGGAAAAGCATAATGGATACGCTACATATTATTTATATGCTGATTGCACTGACATTAGGTACGCAACTTTGCCGATTTTTACCTTTCTTTTTGCCCAAAAACTTGATGGATCATCCGATTCTGCAAAAATTAAATCGGATCTTACCGCTTGTCATTATGGCACTATTGCTGATAACGAGTGTTTCTATACCGCAAAACAATCAGGGATACCCATTGTTCAGTGCACAGGTTCTTGCACTGGTTAGTGTGGTTATCAGCTATAAGTATCTCAACAACATTTTACTGAGCGTCGCACTCGGTATCCTTAATCTTAATCTTTTATTATGGATATTTAGCTGAAAGCGGTTTTATACTAAATTCTTGTAAATAACTGACCGCTTGAATCTTTATTCAAATCGTTTAATATCGCATCCTTAGAAATAAAGACGCAATCGTTTGCCTTTGGAGGAAGAATGGATCAACTAGAAATGAAAAAAATTGCAGCGCGTGCCGCTTTGCAATATGTAAAACCCGATACTATCGTTGGCGTAGGCAGTGGCTCTACGGTAAATTGCTTTATTGAAGCACTTGGTGAAATGCGTGATGAAATCAAAGGTGCGGTTGCTGCATCGAAAAATTCAGAAGAATTATTGCGTAAACAAGGCATTGAAGTTTTTAATGCGAATGAAGTTTCTAGCCTTGATGTTTATATTGATGGTGCTGATGAAATTACGCCGCAAGGCTATATGATCAAAGGTGGCGGTGCAGCACTTACACGTGAAAAAATTGTGAGTTCATTAGCAAAAAAATTCATCTGCATTGTGGATTCCAGTAAACAAGTAGATGTGTTAGGCTCTACATTCGCTTTACCTGTTGAAGTAATTCCAATGGCTCGCTCTTATGTCGCTCGTCAGTTAGTGGCGTTGGGCGGTACACCTGAATATCGTGAAAATGTTGTTACAGATAACGGTAATGTTATTTTAGATGTGTATAACTTTAAAATTCTTGAGCCACTTAAGATGGAACATACCATCAATAACATCGCAGGGGTTGTAACCAACGGTATTTTTGCACAACGCTATGCGAATGTAACCATTGTTGGAACGCCAGATGGGGCAAAAATCCTGGAATAATAAGCGGTAAGATTCACCATAAAATTTGCAAATACACACTCGGAGCTATTATGACCACTAAAGTTTCTCTTGATAAAAGCAAAATTAAATTTGTATTGTTAGAAGGCGTACACCAAAATGCCTTAGATGCCTTAAAAGCGGCTGGTTATACCAACATTGATTACCACAAAAAAGCACTAGATGGCGAAGATTTGATTAACGCCATCAAAGATGCTCATTTTATCGGTATTCGTTCTCGTACATTCTTAACGGAAGAAGTCCTTGCTCAAGCCCCTAAATTGATTGCTATCGGTTGTTTCTGTATCGGTACAAACCAAGTGAGTTTAGATGCCGCAAAACGTCGTGGTATTCCTGTTTTCAATGCCCCATTCTCAAATACTCGTTCCGTTGCTGAGCTAGTATTAGGTGAAATTATTCTCTTAATGCGTCAAATCGCAAAAGCCAATGCAGAAGTTCATCGTGGTTTATGGAATAAATCCGCAGCAGGCTCAAACGAAGTGCGTGGTAAAAATCTTGGGATTATTGGCTACGGACATATTGGCTCACAGTTAAGTGTTTTAGCGGAAGCGGTGGGTATGCGTGTTTATTTCTACGATATTGAAAATAAATTGCCTTTAGGTAATGCACAGCAAGTCGCCAGCCTAGATGAATTACTCGCAATGAGCGATGCGATTTCATTACACGTTCCAGAAAATGCATCGACTAAAAATTTATTAAACGCAACCAATTTAAGCAAAGTGAAAAAAGATGCTGTGGTAATTAACGCCGCTCGCGGAACGGTTGTTGATATTGATGCATTGGTTGAAGTACTAGCATCAGGACATCTGCGTGGTGCGGCATTAGATGTATTCCCAGAAGAGCCTGCATCAATTAACGATCCGTTTGAATCGCCATTATGTCAGTTTGATAATGTGATTTTAACCCCACACATTGGTGGATCAACGTCTGAAGCTCAAGCAAATATCGGCTCTGAAGTAGCACATAAATTCATCAAATACTCTGATAATGGCTCAACACTTTCTGCGGTAAACTTCCCTGAAGTATCATTACCAGAACATAAAGGTGCAAAACGTTTACTGCATATCCACACGAACAAACCAGGTATTTTAAACAAAATCAACCAAGTGTTTGTTGATGCAAATGTAAACATTGCAGCTCAATATTTGCAAACCGACCCAACTATCGGCTATGTAGTTATTGATGTGGAATCTGAAAATACAGATGAAGCATTACGCCTACTTAAACAAATTGATGGCACAATCAAAGCTCGAGTGCTTTATTAAGAAGCTTTGACATCCTCCCCATCCTAAAGGATGGGGATTCCTAGGTACAACCTGATAACATC
>NZ_LEKM01000197.1 GCF_009761375.1 Ursidibacter arcticus
GACTTTGTCAATAATCTGACTCGCTTATAAGTGGGTCGATTTTTTGAAAAATTTACAAATAGGAATAACAATGACTCAATATCTTAATGTGAACTTTCCTGCACAACGAATGAGACGTTTACGCAAACACGATTTTAGTCGCCGTTTAGTCGCAGAAAATCAACTCACTGCAAATGACTTAATTTATCCTGTCTTTATTATTGAAGGCGAAAATCAACGTATTGCCGTACCATCAATGCCTGGTGTAGAACGTTTAACTTTAGATCAATTACTGATTGATGCAGAATTACTTGTCAAATATGGCGTGCCAGCGATTGCTCTATTTCCAGTAGTTGAGCAAGATAAGAAATCACTAATGGCAGAAGAAGCCTATAATCCCAATGGCTTAGCTCAGCGAGCTGTACGAGCGTTAAAACAAGCTTTTGGTGAACAGCTTGGTGTAATTACAGATGTTGCACTAGACCCTTTTACCACTCACGGACAAGACGGTATCATTGACGAAGAAGGTTATGTGGTAAACGATATTACGACTGAAATTCTGATCAAACAAGCACTTTCACACGCTCAAGCAGGAGCAGATATTGTTGCACCAAGTGATATGATGGATGGACGCATCGGTGCTATTCGACAAGCACTGGAGCAAAATGGCTTTATTCATACACAAATTATGGCATATTCTGCCAAATATGCGTCTAATTATTACGGTCCATTCCGTGATGCCGTTGGTTCAGCCAGTAATTTAAAAGGTGGTAATAAAAAGACCTATCAACTTGATCCAGCAAACAGCAATGAGGGCTTACACGAAGTTGCACTTGATATTCAAGAAGGTGCAGATATGGTAATGGTTAAACCAGGAATGCCATATTTAGATCTCGTTTATCGTGTCAAAACCACCTTTGGTGTACCTACTTTCGCTTACCAAGTTTCTGGTGAATATGCAATGCATATGGCGGCTATTCAAAATGGTTGGTTGAAAGAGAAAGAGTGTATTATGGAATCATTACTTTGCTTTAAACGAGCTGGTGCAGATGGCATATTGACTTACTTTGCTAAACAAGTTGCAGAGTGGATTTATCTCGAAAATCAAGGTAAATAAATTACAGGCATAGTAGACAAATTTGTTGCTAATAACGGAAGGAAATAATTGGGTGTAATGGGTAAATCAGCAACTATTTTGTCCATTACACCCACTTTTTGTCCATTACACCTCAATTAACCTAAACCAATCCCTTCAACTTGTATAACCATTCCAACGCTTGTTTAGGCGTAAGCTCATTTGGGTCAATCTCTTGCAAAGTGAGTTCAACTTTTGAAGGCTCTACAAGCGGTGAGATTTCCGCTGAATTTTGCAAATTAGCACCAAACAATAAATCTTGTTGGGGGCTATCGTTGAGTTGGGCTGTTTGCTGTGATAATTGCTCAAGTTGAGCTAATTTTTGTTTGGCTAATTGAATCACCTGTTTTGGCACGCCTGCTAAAGCAGCCACAGCCAAACCGTAACTTTTACTTGCCGCACCTTCTTGCACACTGTGCATAAAAGCAATGGTGTCATTATGCTCCAACGCATCTAAGTGGACGTTTGCAACACCTTTCAGCTGATTAGGCAAACTGGTTAATTCAAAATAGTGTGTCGCGAAAAGCGTGAGCGATTGTGTTTTTTTCGCCAGCCATTCTGCACAAGACCAAGCAAGTGATAAGCCATCGTAGGTTGAGGTGCCACGTCCAATTTCATCGACTAAGACAAGGCTATTTTCCGTTGATTGATGAAGAATGTTTGCCATTTCTGTCATTTCAACCATAAACGTGGAGCGTCCAGAAGCAAGATCGTCTGATGCCCCAATTCGAGTAAAGATACGATCAATCGGTCCAATTTCCGCACTCTCTGCAGGTACAAAACTGCCGATATACGCCATTAAAGTAATTAACGCAATTTGACGCATATAAGTGCTTTTCCCGCCCATATTCGGCCCTGTCACAATCAATAAATGGCGTTGAGCATTAAGATAAACAGGGTTAGCAATAAACGGTGTTTTCAACACTTGTTCGACTACGGGGTGGCGACCGCCTTTAATATTGATTGTTCTCTGTGATGTAAAGGTCGGCATTACATAGTTGAGATTTTCTGCTCGTTCCGCAAGGTTGGTCAGCACATCAAGTTCAGCCAGCACCAAACTCGCAAGCTGTAATTGAGCAAGATGTGGCAAGAGCAGATCAAACAGTTCATCGTAAAGCTGTTTTTCAAGTGCCAATGATGCCCCTTTCGCTTTTAGCACTTTATCTTCATAGGTTTTTAACTCAGGGATAATATAGCGTTCCGCATTTTTGAGTGTTTGGCGGCGAACATAGTGCATCGGTGCTCGATGTGCTTGCCCTTGGCTAATTTGGATATAGTAACCGTGTACCGCATTAAAACCGATTTTTAGCGTATCAATACCTGTTTTTTCTCGCTCACGAGTTTCTAAGTCTTCAAGAAATTTAGTTGCACCTTCTGCAAGCGAACGCCATTCATCTAGCTCTGCATTATAACCTGTGGCAATCACCCCTCCATCTCGAATAAGCTGTGGCGGATTTTCAACTAAGGCTTTTTCAAGACATTGTTGGAGAGATGTGAAATCACCAATTTGCTGTAAAGTTTGATCTAAACAAGCGGTGAGATTCTGTGAAAGTTTTGCAATTTCTGGAATTTGAGCCAATGCAGTTTTTAAACGAGTTAAATCTCGTGGGCGAGCAGTACGCAACGCCACACGAGCTAAAATCCGCTCCATATCGCCCACTTGTTGTAATAAAGGTTGAAGCGGTTCGATTCGCTCGTTTTTTTGCAAGGCAAGAATAATTTGCTGACGGTTAGTTAGCTTAACCACATCTCGAATAGGCTGATGAATCCAACGTTTGAGTAAGCGGCTACCCATTGGGGTCACACATTTATCAAGGACTGAAGCAAGGGTATTTTCTACACCCCCTGCAAGGTTGGTCGTTAGCTCCAAATTACGTCGAGTTGCTGCATCAAGCAAAACAGTATCACTATTTTGTGCAAGATAAATCGCATTGATATGCGGAAGTGCTGTACGTTGTGTTTCTTGGGCATAATGAAGTAAACAACCAGCAGCACATAAAGCAACTACCGCTTTTTCAACCCCAAATCCTGTTAGGTTTTGTGTACCAAATTGACGATTGAGCAGTTGAATAGCCGTAACGAGTTCAAATTCCCATACAGGACGGCGGCGTAAGCCTTTGTAATGCTCAATAATCGACATTTCAACAAAATCTTCAGGATAAAGAATTTCGGCAGGCTGTGTTCGTTGTAATTCGGCAGATAATGCTTCTTTATTGGCTAACTCGCTAATTAAAAAACGCCCTGATGTCATATCTAGGGTTGCGAGAGCAAAGGTTGTTTTTTCTTGATAAACACAGGCAACTAAGTTGTCTTGACGTTCTGGAAGTAATGCCTCATCACTTACCGTTCCAGGCGTAACAATCCGAACAACTTTACGTTCCACAGGGCCTTTACTGGTATTCGGATCCCCGACTTGTTCACAAATTGCAACGGATTCCCCTAAAGCAACTAATTTAGCCAAATAGCCTTCTACGGCGTGATAAGGCACTCCCGCCATAGGTATTGGCTCGCCCGCAGATTGCCCTCTCTTTGTTAAGGAAATATCCAACAATGCTGCCGCTTTTTTTGCATCATCATAAAAAAGTTCGTAAAAATCTCCCATACGATAAAACAACAAAATATCTGGATTTTGTGCTTTGAGTTGGAGATATTGCACCATCATTGGCGTGTGCTGTTGATAATTTTCCATATTTTTCATTGGGTTATATCAGTTATTATATTTTATCTCGTTGTATAAAAAACGTAAGTTTCTTATGGACTCATAAAATTCTATATAAAAATGCCTAACATTATACTTGAACTAATGATGAATAGCGAAATGCAAGCAGATCAGTCTATTTTTACAGCAATTTAGGCAATTTTTACTGCATTTTGAGATAAATAAGTTCCTTTGCTTTTACTTTTGCTTAATGCCTGTTGGCTGATTATAATTACCTCATATTTTCCCTTATCAGAAGTTGCCTATGTTTACTCAAGCTGAAAAACGCCAAATGACCGAAGCGGATATTCGAACCAAATTCATTACGCCAGCAATCAAAAATGCAGGTTGGTCAGATCGTCAAATGAGTGAAGAATTTTCTTTTAAGACTCGAAAAGCGTTTACTGATGGGCAAGTGATTGTCGAACCAAAGACGACCAAAGTAACTCGTCAAGAACCAAAACGTGCTGATTATTTACTTTACCACTCAGCTAACCGAAAAATCGCCATTGTGGAAGCCAAAGATAATAAACACACCCCAAGAGACGGCTTACAACAAGCAATGGATTATGCTCGTTTACTGGATATTCCTTTTGCTTTTAGCTCCAATGGTGATAAGTTTGTAGAACATGATTTTCTCACAGGTGTGCAACGAGAGCTTGCAATGGAGCAATTTCCCACGCCTGATGAACTTTATCAACGTTGGTCAAAACAATATACAGCTGAAGAACTCAAACTGATTCAGCAACCTTATTACACGAGTGCAACAGACACCTTCAAAGAGCCTCGTTACTATCAAGAAATCGCTATTAATCGTACTATTGAAGCTGTTGCAAAAGGGCAACAACGCATTTTATTAGTGATGGCAACAGGCACAGGGAAAACTTATACAGCATTTCAAATTATTCATCGCTTACGAGCATCAGGAGCGAAGAAAAAAGTACTGTTTTTGGCAGATCGCAACGTATTAGTCGATCAGCCGATGACCCAAGACTTCAAACCATTTAAAAACAAAATGGTTAAAGTCAGTAACAAAAAACTCGATAGCTCTTACGAAGTTTATTTAGCGTTGTATCAACAGCTTGATGGCGAAACTGATCACGAACTATTTAAACAATTTCAACCATCATTTTTTGATTTAATTATCATTGATGAATGTCATCGTGGTAGTGCGAAAGAAGATTCTAACTGGCGTTCAATTTTGCAATACTTTTCACAAGCCACTCACATAGGTATGACCGCAACCCCCAAAGAAACGGTCGATGCGAGCAATATCACTTACTTTGGCGAACCAATTTACACTTATAGCTTAAAACAAGGCATTGAAGATGGTTTTTTAGCCCCTTATCGTGTGGTACGAGTCGATTTAGATTGTGATTTGCGTGGTTGGCGACCGCTGAAAGGGCAGAAAGATAAAGACGGTAATGACATTGAAGATCGAGTATATACAGTCAAAGATTTTGATTACAACATTATTCTCGATGACCGTACTCACCTTGTGGCAGAACGCATTACCGAATTTTTGAAGAAAACCGACCGCTTGCATAAAACGATTGTGTTTTGTGCCAATATCAATCACGCCCAGCGAATGGTAGCGGAATTGGCTCGCTTAAATGCAGATATGATGCAGCAAAATTCCAAATATGTAACCCAAATTACGGGAGATCAAAATGGAAAAACGATCGATTTAGAAGCCTTTTGTGATGTCAAAAATGAAGAAAAAGATTTTCCAGTGATTGCAGTGACATCAAAATTGATGACCACAGGTGTGGATAGTAAAACTTGTAAGCTCGTGGTGTTAGATGCCAACATTCAGTCAATGACCGAGTTCAAGCAAATTATTGGGCGTGGTACTCGCTTACGCACCGATGCGGGTAAAGAATTCTTCACAATATTGGATTTCCGAGGAGTAACACGTTTATTTGCTGATCCAAGTTTTGATGGCGAACCTGTTGTTATTTTAGATATACCAGAAGATCAACCGTTTGATCATTCAAACAATGGAAACACTGACTGCAATACAAATGATGATTCAGTAGAAGATCCCATTCCAGAATACAAGCCACCTATTGTCGTAGAAGCTGGTTCCGTTAAATTACGGATTCTTGATGAAAAAGTGCAATATCTTAACGAACAAGGTGAGCTAGTTTCCGAAGATATTGATATGTTCTCTAAACGTGAAATTCAGAAAGATTTCACCAGTTACGAGCAATTCCAACAACAATGGCTCACAAGCGGTGGCACGTTCTCAAAATTTTACACCGATTCCAAATGGCTTACTGCCTTGCGTAAGAAAAAAGCGCTTTCAGAAGAATTTGATGATTTAGATGTTATCGCCTCAGTAGGGTTTGGAAAAACACCTTTAACTAAAATAGAACGTGTAGAGAAAGTGAAACAAAGTGATTTTATTCATCAATATTCAGCAGAAAATCAGCAAGTGTTAGGTTTGTTGCTTGATGAATATGTGAGATCAGGCGTTAAAGATCTGACTAAAACAGAATTGCTACAAACTCCCCAATTTAGCCCTTTTGGCGGATTAGTTTCTATAATCAAAAAATTTGGTGGCAAAGATCTTTACCAAAAGACAGTAAAAGGATTGGAAAGAATGATTTATTCGGAGTAAAACAAGATGGATATATTACAACAACTATTAAAGCATCTAATTCAACAGCCTCAGGAATGTCAATGGTTAGAGTTTAAGCATAATTACCATTCAGATAATGAAATTGGAGAGCGTATCTCTGCACTTTCAAATTCAGCTTGTATTCATCATCAGCCTTTTGCCTATTTAGTTTTTGGCGTTGAGGATAAGACTCATAATATATTGGGAACCACTTTTAAGCCAAAATCAGCAACAGCGAAAGGAGAAAAAGGTAAGGAAAGTAAGGAAGAACTAGAAAATTGGCTTATTCAACGTTTAAATCCAAGAATTGATTTTGAAATTGAAGAATTCGAATATGAAGGTAAACACATTGCTTTATTTAAAATTCCAGCAACTGTTAATCAGCCTGTTGAATTCAGCAATACAGCCTATATTCGTGTTGGTTCTTATACAAGAAAGTTAAATGAATTTCCCGAAAAAGCACGAAAAATATGGAAAAATAATATACAAAATCCTTTTGAAAGACGTATTGCATTATCAAATTGTACATCAGATCAAGTGATTTCATTACTTGATAGTCAAATTTATTTTGAAAGAATGTCATTACCATATCCATCAACTCAGAAAAGTGTCCTGGATAAAATTTGTGTAAAAAATAATCACAAACTTGATACTTTATTTGATGATTTTCTTTTCTCAAAACTTTTTTATATGTAACACATTGATTTAAAAACCATTTCTTATTTGATGGTTATTTGATGAGAAGAATAAAAAATATACAAAGGAACAAAATGAGCTTAAATAATTTAGTAAAACGCTTACAAGATGTAATGCGTAACGATGCAGGTATCAACGGTGATGCTCAGCGTATTGAACAAATTGTCTGGATTCTTTTTTTAAAAATCTATGATGCTAAAGAGCAAGAATGGGAGCTGATTTCGGACAACTACCACTCTATTTTACCTAATTCTCTCCGTTGGGAAAATTGGGCGAAAGATAACAAAGACGGCAAGGCGATGACTGGCGATGAATTGCTCTCATTCGTCAATAACGATCTTTTCCCTGCGTTGAAAAATTTGCCAATTACCGCAGAAACACCAATGAATCAGCGAATTATTCGAGCTGCTTTTGAAGACAATAACAACTATATGAAAAATGGCATTCTGCTTCGCCAAGTGATTAATATTATTGATGAAATCAACTTTGAGCAATATCAAGAACGCCACGCTTTTGGTGATATTTACGAAAATATTCTGAAAAGCCTACAAAGTGCAGGTAATGCAGGCGAATTTTATACACCACGAGCAGTAACTGATTTTATGGTTAAAATGATTAAACCCAAACTGGGCGAGCGAATTGCGGATTTTGCCTGTGGTACGGGGGGCTTTTTAACCTCTGCATTGAAGGAATTAGAGCAACAAATCTCTACAGTTTCGGACCGCACTTTATTTAATAACTCAGTGTATGGTATTGAGAAAAAAGCATTACCGCATCTGCTTTGTATCACCAATTTATTGTTACACGATATTGATAATCCAAACGTTCATCACGATAATGCCCTTGAGAAACCCGTTAAAGACTACACAGAAAAAGACAAATTTGATGTCATTTTAATGAATCCGCCTTACGGTGGTTCTGAAATCGAACAAATCAAAACTAATTTTCCTAGTGCGCTTCGCAGCAGTGAAACAGCGGATTTGTTTATGTCGGTTATTATGTATCGTTTGAAGAAAAATGGACGAGTGGCAATCGTGTTACCTGATGGATTCTTATTCGGTACCGATAATGCTAAAGTCGCTATCAAGAAAAAATTGATGGAAGAAATGAACTTGCATACCGTCATTCGCTTACCACACAGTGTATTTGCACCTTATACATCAATCACCACCAATATTTTATTTTTCGACAATACACAACCGACAGAAAAGACGTGGTTCTACCGCCTTGATATGCCACAAGGATACAAAAATTTCTCGAAAACCAAACCGATGAAATTAGAGCATTTCAATGAAGTGATAGCGTGGTGGAATAATCGCCAAGCCATTGAAATTGATGGCTTTGATAAAGCGCGTAGCTACAATGTGCAAGAAATTATCGACCGACAATTTAACATTGATTTATGCGGTTTCCCACACGAAGAAGAAGAAATTTTACCCCCTGATGAACTCATTGCAAACTATCAGCAAAAACGCACCGCTTTAAATGCGGATATTGATCGTATTTTGAGTGAAATTACAGGCATTTTAGGGATTAAATTGTAGGTGTAAATATGGCAGATTTAATTATTTACAATACCGAAGATGGTAAAGTGAATGTTTCTCTTTTTGTGCAAGATAATGAAGTATAGCTGACCCAAAATCAGCTTGCCGAACTTTTTGATACCTCTGTTCAAAATGTAGGCATTCATATCAAAAACATATTACAAGACAATGAGTTAGACCCATTTTCAGTTATAAAGGATTTCTTTATAACTGCTCAAGATGGCAAAGTCGGATTGATAGTATTATTGAAGATAACGGTTTTGATGTTTTGGTTGGTAGCGGTAATTGCTTACGCCAGCAGATGATTGATTATACAAATGAACAATATCTCCTTTTTAAGCAAAAACGCCGTGAGCAATTAGCCAAGAAAGCCGAAGAAGATTTACAAGCGATTGAACAGTTAAACCAACAAATTAAAAACAAAAAATGAACGCCCAACAATTAAAAAATAGCATTTTACAACTCGCCATTTCAGGCAAATTGGTTCCACAAGATCCAAATGATGAACCAGCCAGCGAACTACTTTGCAAAATTCAAGCAGAAAAAGACCGCTTGATCGCCGAAGGCAAGATCAAAAAAAGCAAAAAGTCTGCTGATAAAGCCCCTTATACC
>NZ_LEKM01000198.1 GCF_009761375.1 Ursidibacter arcticus
GAATATCTTATGCCTTTGGTTTTTTTTCAGCAATAAAAAACCGACTGTTTTAGTCGGTCCAGACCGCTGACAAACCCTAATTTGTTGTATTCAATAAACGGACGCCAGCGTGGCGTCCCTACACAACAAAATAAAATCTGTTATTTTTCAATTAGTTATAACTTTCCTTGTAGGGACGCCACGCTGGCGTCCGAATGAAAAAAGACTTTGTCAATAATCTGAGGGGAAATATCATTTCCCCTTATAATATTTAGTGTAACTTCATCGTTGGACGCAGGAATCGGTTAATTCGTCCAACTAGCATTATCAGTCCTGTTTTAATACAACCGTGCAATGCAACTTGATGCATTCTATATAAAGAAAGATATGCCATTCTCGCAATTTTTCCTTCAATAAACATAGATCCTTTCGTTAGATTTCCCATTAGGCTACCAATAGTGCCGAAACGAGAAAAAGATACCAATGAGCCTTTATCATTAAAAATAAATGGCTTAAGCGGCTTACTCTCTAGTTGTGCGATGATGTTTTTTCCACAAGCAGAAGCCATTTGGTGTGCTGCCTGTGCTCTTGGCGGTACAGGTTTACCATTCTCTTGCATTAGAAATGCACAATCTCCAATAACATAAACGGAATCATCACTTAAAGTTTGCAAAGTATCTTTTACTGTAATTTGGTTAAGACGATTTGTTTCAAAACCAAATTTTGTTGTGATCTCAGATGCTTTTACGCCAGCAGCCCAAACCATTAAATCAGCCTCAATTTTCTCACCATTTTTAGTGATAAGTGCATTTTCTGTCGCTTCTACTACCGCAGTATTCGTCATTACATTTACACCTAATTCACGCAATTCTTTAATTGCAGATGCCGAAACACGTTCTGGCAACGCTGGCAATAAACGATCTCCAGCTTCAAGCAGAGTAACTCTCAAGCTAGTGTTATTCAATTTACCATAGCCATAAGAGTTTAAATTTTTAACTGTGTTATAAAGCTCTGCAGATAATTCAATACCTGTTGCCCCACCGCCTACAACCGCAATATGCACTTCTTTTTCATTGTTGTTCGAGAATTTAAGGAACAGCTCCATCATTCGTTGATGGAATAATTTTGCCTGTTCTGAACTGTCTAAGAAAATACAATGCTCCGCCACACCAGGTGTGCCAAAATCGTTTGAACGGCTACCAATAGCAATCACTAATTTATCATAAGAAATTTTACGCTCTGCTACGAGTAACTCTTGTTTCTCACTATAAATCGGTGCAAGAGTGATGAATTTCTCAGCTGAATTCACTTCAGTTAATGTTCCCTGTTGAAATTCAAAAGAATGGTTTTTGGCGTGTGCACGATAACTCAGTGCATCAGTCCCATCATCTAATGAGCCTGTTGCCACTTCGTGCAGTAATGGTTTCCATAAATGACTAATATTTTTATCAACTAAAATAATATTTGCCTTTTTCTTTCTGCCGAGTTTATTTCCTAAATAAGTGGCAAGTTCCAATCCGCCAGCTCCGCCACCGACAACAACAATAGTCTGCATAATTTGCTCCGAGATATAAAATAAAAGATTAGGTGGGATTGTAGCCTTTTTATACACTTAATAAAATAGAGTTAAAGCTATTTCAGAAAAAGCCTTAACTCTACTTTGTAGTATTATATTTTTTTAATCTCTTTCAACACGAAAATATGATCTTGCTCAATAACATTGAATAGCAGATCAATGTTAGGGTGCTTACCGATATTTAATCTAGCATCATCTACATATTCTGCAAACCATACCAATCCTTGCTGTGCAGAATCTTTATTTAACTGCCCACCAAATTTGGTTGCTAATGCATTGTATAATTTTAACGATCCTAACTTTCCTTCAACAGCTGGAATATGGTGAATAATATTTCCTTCTAAATCAACTACATCTAAACCATCTAGATGTGAAATATCAGGAAATGTAGCTAAATTCTCTTTAAATTGCATAATTTATCCCAAATCACATACCAATAACTAAACATTCTGCAACACTTCTAGCATTTGATTGAGCAGCTGAAGCAGCCGCCCTATCACCGATTGGTCCGACAAAAACACGATTCCAATCTGAACTACTACTAATTCTGGCATTATAACCTGCCATCGCTAAACGAGCCTGCATATTTTCTGCCTGAGCTTTACTTTTAAATGCTCCACATTGTAGACCAAATTTACCTTTTGGTTTTGGTAAATCAACTGGTTTTACTACATCCTTTGACGACTCAACCTTAGCTTTGTCCTGCTTAAGTTGTTCTGTTTTTCTTGCTCGCTCTTGCTGTTTCTTTTGTTCTTCTGCTAATCTCTGTTCTTCAGCTTTTTTAGTTAACGCTTCTTGTGAATTTTCTGGAGCTGTCTCTGTTGATTCTAGGCTATGCTCCGTACTCTTATGCTCCGTATTCTGTTGAAGTTGTACTTGTTGCTCTAATTTACGTTTTTCCGCCTCTTTTTGCTGAGCAATCTTTAAGTCTTGCTCTTTTGCTATCTGTGCTAATTTTGCATTCTGATCTATAGGTACCTCCCTAGTTTCTAAATCACGAATGTAGCTATATACTTCTTCTGGACGACTCGGCAAAGTGATTTTAGGTTGAGATGGCTGAGCCACAGATGTAACCACTTGAGCTGGAGAATCTGAATTCTTTGCTAAAAAAAGCAATCCCAATCCGCTCAAAATAATCAATAGAATAATGATAATGAAAATAAGAAATTTATTTCCATTGTTCTTTCTCTTTGAACGTACTGCATAATCACGATTTGGCATACAACCTCTGAATTAAAAAATAATTTGTTACTCTTTAATGGTACTAAAAATTTCACTTTTTGGCTATAAGCTATTGATAACTCATTCATAGAGTAATGATATATTGTTATTCCTATTTATTTTCCCTAATTATGGGCTTCATCATATATCTACTTGGGCAGATTTTTAGAATAAATTCCTTATAAAATATAGAGTTGTTCACAGGGCGTGATTGTCAAGTATTTTTATCATTATTTTTGGAATTTTTTTTAATACCCAGATCTAGAAAAAACTTAACATATTGATTTAAAATAAGAAGTTATTTTACGACCAATTGTAAATTGGTAACAAAGATGCTAGTATTTATAAAGGTTTAGGTGACTTTCACAAAAATAATCCACAAAGTTATCCACAACTTTTGTGGATAGAAAATAGGGAATGAAAAACAAAGATAAGGCGATCCTCATACAGTAAAAAATGAATAACAATCATCTCCCTATCCTAAGTAGAAATTACAAATAAGAGATCTGCTCACTGCCCCCCTATCACGTTAAATATACTCGTAACATATTTATAACAGTAAACTTTGAGAAATAATAAATTTTTCTTATTTATTTCATTAAAAAAAGTAAATCTATATTGCTATCTTCTTTCTTTTTAGGTATATCTATCACCAGTGAATTTACCTAAAAAGAAGGAAGACTTTTATGAGCCAACTTTATGAATCAATGCGTAATAATATTCATATGTTAGGGGATTTCTTGGGCGAAACCATTCGTGATGCTCAAGGTAACGAAATTTTAGAACTTATTGAAAATATTAGACAACTTTCTCGTGCCTCTCGTGGCGGTGATGAAAAAGCCAGAGAACAATTACTTGATATTCTCGCCAATATCTCAACAGAAAATGTCATTCCAGTGGCTCGGGCATTTAGCCAATTTTTAAATCTCACCAATATTGCCGAACAATACCAAACTATTTCTCGCCATAGCCAAGATGCGTCTTTAGGTGAACGTTCATTAGGCACATTATTTGAGCGTTTGAAAGCACAAAATGTGCCAGCAGAAAAAGTGATCGAAACCGTAGAAAAACTGTTAATTGATTTAGTTTTAACCGCTCACCCAACCGAAGTAACTCGCCGTTCACTTGTCAATAAACACGTTGAAATTAACCGCTGTTTAAGCCGCTTAGAACACGATGATTTAACAGAAAAAGAAACAACTAAGCTAAAACGCCGTTTAATGCAACTTATCGCTCTCGCTTGGCATACAAATGAAATTCGTACCCAACGCCCAACACCTGTTGATGAAGCTAAATGGGGAATGGCAGTCATTGAAAACAGTTTATGGAAAGCAGTTCCTGAATTTTGTCGCCAACTAAACTTCCATTTAGAGAAAAACTTTGGCGTACAGCATCCTGTTGGTTTAGCCCCTGTTCGTTTTTCTTCTTGGATGGGGGGAGACCGAGATGGAAACCCATTTGTTACTGCCGAAACAACACGCCAAGTATTAAGAATGAACCGCTGGAAAGCTGCAGAGCTATTTTTAGAAGATATTAAATCTCTTGCCGATGAACTCTCAGTAATCAGCTGTACTGCCGAATTTAGTGCTAAATATGGCGACCATTTAGAGCCATATCGTGTGTTAATGAAAACATTACGAGCTAAATTAACTAAAACAGTAACTTATTACGGTGAATTATTGGAAGGTAAAACACTCACTGTTGATCCTTCAGAGATCTTAACGCAAGATGAACAATTATGGGAACCACTTTACGACTGTTATCAATCGCTACACCAATGTGGAATGCGTATTATCGCTAATGGTGGCTTACTGGATTGTTTACGTCGTGTGCGTTGCTTTGGCTTAGGTTTATCTCGCTTAGATATCCGTCAAGAAAGCACTCGTCACGCAATGGCAATTGCTGAAATTACACGTTATATTGGTTTAGGCGACTATTCACAGTGGACGGAAGATGATAAACAAGCCTTTCTCGTTCGTGAATTAAGCTCTCGCCGTCCGCTAATTCCAACCAACTGGACACCAAGCCCTGAAACACAAGAAATTTTAGCAACTTGTAAAGTAGTTGCAGAGCAGCCTGAAGGGGTTATTTCAGCCTATGTTATCTCAATGGCTCGTGAAGCCTCTGACGTATTAGCGGTACACCTATTATTGAAAGAATCAGGTTGTCAAATGACCATTCCTGTCGCCCCGCTTTTTGAAACATTAGATGACTTAGATCGCTGTGAAAAAGTAATGACTAGCCTATTTAATATCGGTTGGTATCGTGGTGTAATCAACAACAAGCAGATGGTAATGATCGGCTATTCTGACTCAGCCAAAGATGCGGGTATGCTAGCTGCATCGTGGGCACAATATCGTGCACAAGAAGCCTTAGTAAATCTCTGTGAAAAATTCAATATTGAACTGACTTTATTCCACGGACGTGGCGGTACAATCGGGCGTGGCGGAGCACCAGCACACGCTGCACTTCTTTCACAGCCACCAAGATCGCTTAAAAATGGCTTGCGTGTAACCGAACAAGGCGAAATGATCCGTTTCAAATTAGGCTTACCTGCCGTTGCCGTAGAAAGTCTAGATCTTTATGCCAGTGCAATTTTAGAAGCCAACATTTTCCCACCACCAGAGCCCCAACAAACGTGGCGAAATGTAATGGATCAAGGCTCTGCAATCTCGTGTGAAATCTACCGCAATATTGTGCGTGGAGAGCCTGATTTCGTCCCTTATTTCCGTGCTGCAACACCTGAATTAGAGCTTTCAAAATTACCGTTGGGTTCTCGCCCTGCAAAACGTAACCCAAATGGCGGCGTTGAAAGTTTGCGTGCTATTCCGTGGATTTTTGCGTGGATGCAAAACCGCTTAATGCTCCCTGCTTGGTTAGGGGCTGGTGCAGCACTTCGTCAGCTAATTGAACAAGGCAATGAATCTTTATTAAAAGAGATGTGTGAGCAATGGCCGTTTTTTTCAACTCGTATCGGTATGCTTGAGATGGTATTCAGTAAAACGGATTTATGGTTGGCAGAACATTACGATCAACGGTTAGTGCCTGAAAAACTACACCATCTAGGGAAATCACTGCGTAGCCAACTACAAGCGGATATTAAAACGGTACTTTCCCTTGCACACGAAGGACAATTAATGGCAGATCTTCCTTGGATTGCAGAGTCTATTGCACTACGCAATGTATATACCGATCCACTTAACCTACTTCAAGTTGAATTGCTACATCGTTTACGCAACCAAGGCGATAGCCCAAATCCAGCACTTGAGCAAGCCTTGATGATTACCATCACAGGTATTGCGGCAGGTATGCGTAACACAGGGTAGAATAGAAATCATACATTAAAAGTATGTCCAATTTATTGAGGGATTGAGGATTTTACATCCCCTCAAAAGGCATATTACAGCTAGGGCAAAAGCCTAGCTGTAATAGAACGCCTAGTTTATATTAAATCTTACTGGCACAGTTAATGATGTTGGGAAACCAACTGGCGGTGAGGAATTCATTTTGGTACTTTGTGCTGCTTTTACAGCAGCTGCGTCTAAGCTACTATTTCCAGATGAATTGATAACACTCACATTAGTGATTTGCCCTGATGCAGACACTGAAAATGCTAAGGTAACAACACCAGTCTTACGCATCATTCTTTCTCTTTGTGGATAGCTATTTTGAGCTCGTTGCTGTAAAGCCCGTTGTAATTGTGCTTTATACGCCCCAATCTCACTGCCCGAAGCACTCGAGCCAGAACCACTAGATGTTCCAGTTGTTGCTGTTGATGCCGTAGAGCCATTCAAAGTGCCTTGTTTTATATTGTTGCTCTGAATTGGAGCGGGCACTGCTTTTGCTACAATCCCTTGTCTCACTTCAGGCGCTTTCTCCAATGCCTTAACCGGTTTCTTAATTTCTTTTGGTTTCTCAGGCTCTTTACGTTTCTCTTCTTTTGGCTTTGGTTTTTCTTTTGGTTTCGGCTTTTCTTTTGGTTTTTCTTTCGGTTTTGGGGGCTCAATAGGTTTTGCTGGCTCAGGAATTGGTTCTGGCTCTTCCACTTCTGGTTCAGGTTCTGGCTCAGGCTGCTTTTCTTCTACAACATTCTCAGGAGCTGTTGCAACAGTCGGTTGCTCTAGCAATGCAGCCATCATTTCCATCGAAATACTACTTACTTCTTCGACTGGGCGTTCAGGTTTTGGTTGATTAGTAAGCCACCAAATGCTCGAAAATAAAGCACTGTGTGCTACTAAAGAAACAACAAAGCCAACCCGAGAATATTTTCTTTCCATTTTCTCGCCCTATTTTGCTTTTTCTTTCTTCGTTACGATCGCAACATTTTTAATCTCATTGGCAGCTAATAAATCTGTCAGCTCAACAAATTTCTCAAATGCGACTGCACCATCTACTTTTAAGGTTACTTTTTGTGTTTTGTCCCAAGTTGCAATCTCACTATTCAGCATCTCTTTAGTGATTGGTTTATCGTTGTAGAAGAACTCGTTATTTTCTGTAATAGTCAATAATTTAGCAAGTTCATCCGCTTTCATCGCTTGAGTCGTTGAGGCTTTTGGTACATTTACCTGAATCTTTCCTTGAGAAATAAAGGAAGCTGTAACAAGTACAATCGCAAGTAAAACCAACATAATATCAATGAAAGGAATAATATTGATTTCATCAAACTTTTTCATAATTTCTTCTCTCAAATGGTAAATTTATTCGTAAAAATAACCGCTTAACTACGCGATTTACGCACATCTAGTGCTTGCCATTTGAGTTTATTTTCTTCTACTTTACGTCCAAAACCGTTATAGAACATCATCGCAGGAATCGCCACTAAAATACCCACGGCAGTTGCTTTAAGTGCTAAAGATAAATGCACCATTATAGAGGCCGCATCAATTTCACCGCCTGAATGCCCTAACTCGTAGAACGTTAAAAGGATACCAATTACTGTACCCAATAAGCCGATATAAGGAGCATTGGAACCAATCGTTGAAATGGTTGTTAAGTTATGAGTTAAATCAATCTCTAGTTCTTGTAAGGTTTCATAACTAGTAACGTTTACCTTACGATAGAATAAGATACGTTCAATAATCTTAGCGAACAGAATCAGGCTCATCAATCCAAGTAAACCTAAAATGATATAATCGATATATTGTTGTAAAAAATGAAATAGTTGTTCCATAAAAATTAATTCCTTAATTAGCGTAAAATTATCTATAAACTTAGCAAATATATGTAAATATATTTCAGATTATTGACAAAGTCTTTTTTCATTCGGACGCCAGCGTGGCGTCCCTACAAGAAAAGTTATAACCAATTGAAAAATAACAAATTTTATTTTGTTGTGTAGGGACACACTGCGTGTGTCCGTTTATTGAATACAACAAATTAGGGTTTGTCATCAGTCTGAATCCCCTTTAATCAGGGGATCTCAGATTATTGACAAAGTCTTTTTTCATTCG
>NZ_LEKM01000199.1 GCF_009761375.1 Ursidibacter arcticus
CCATTTTGTCCATTACGCCTTTAACATTTGGTGTAATGAACAAAAAAATTGCCCTTACTGCCAAAATACTGTTATCCATAAACACGGATTGAAAAATAATATCCAACGCTATAAATATCCTTCCTGTAGTAAAACATTTACCTTCCAAAAGAAATTAAATTATAGCGATATTTGGTTTGATTATTCGCAAGGAAAACAGACCTACAAAGAACTCGCCATTAAATATAAATGCTCCGTTAAAACTATTCAGCGATATATTGATAAAGCCCCTAAAACCGCATTAAAAACGCCTATTTCAACACATTTAAATATTATTATGGATACCACATTCTTTGGTCGGGAATTTGGTATTTTGGTGATAATGGATAGCGTGAGCGAAAAGGTCGTTTATTATCGCCATTTACACCTATGGTATTTAACTCACCAAGACTATTTAAATGAACGGTCAGATAAATGCAATGAAAAAGGTTATTTTCCTTATAAACATAAAGGATTAAGAAGTGCTTTATCTAGCCTGAAATATTATGAAAAATATTTATTTACCTTCGAAAAGTACCCTGAATTAAATATAGAAAAAACGACAAATAGGCTTGAAGGATTATTTAGTGAACTAAAACGAAAATTAAATAATCACAATGGATTAAGCAAAAAACGTAAGATTATGTTTATAAAGGGATTTTTTAAATAAAAAGAGTTGCTGACAACATAAAAAAATATTATTATCAACTATTTTGTCCATTACACCGAAAAAGGTATATTCAACTTATTAAAATGGCAGGGGCGGAGAGGCTCGAACTCCCAACACCCGGTTTTGGAGACCGGTGCTCTACCAATTGAACTACGCCCCTATAGATAAAGCGAGTATTACACTCGCTTAAATAAGTGGCGGAACGGACGGGACTCGAACCCGCGACCCCCTGCGTGACAGGCAGGTATTCTAACCAGCTGAACTACCGCTCCGCAAAATATGGGAATTAGCAGTGCCCTACTCTCACATGGCGAATCACCACACTACCATCGGCGTTACAGCATTTCACTTCTGAGTTCGGTATGGATTCAGGTGGAGCTACTGCACTATTGCTGCTAATAAATTCTTTATTAAGTTAATTTACTTAAATAAATAAACTAACTTAATAAAACCCTGATGGTGCCCTACTCTCACATGGCGAATCACCACACTACCATCGGCGTTACTGCGTTTCACTTCTGAGTTCGGTATGGAGTCAGGTGGGTCCACAGCACTACGGCCATCAGGAAAATCCTGTTTTATCTATCTTATCTCTTAGCTATCTCTAGCCTCGTTCTTTTCATTCTTTCTTCAAAATCATAAACAAGCTGTTACCTGAGTATCTTCTCAATTTCTCTCTGAGTATCTTCTTCTCTGAGTACCTTAGTCTCTCTCAAC
>NZ_LEKM01000200.1 GCF_009761375.1 Ursidibacter arcticus
AATATTATTATGGATACCACATTCTTTGGTCGGGAATTTGGTATTTTGGTGATAATGGATAGCGTGAGCGAAAAGGTCGTTTATCACCAACTGGTTAAGACCGAACGAGATGAGTATTACCACGTTGCATTAAATAGATTAAGAGAAAAAGGCTATATTATTCAATCAATTACCTGCGATGGTCGTCGTGGATTGCTTAGGGACTTATTCGATACTCAGACACAGATGTGCCATTTTCATCTCGTTGCAATGGTGATGAGAAAGCTCAGAAAAAAACATAAATCAGCGGCAGGAAAAGCGCTCAAAATACTTGTTAAAACCCTCAAGGAAAG
>NZ_LEKM01000201.1 GCF_009761375.1 Ursidibacter arcticus
CATTGACAAGGTTTAGAATGTAATTTTTACCACATTCTACACTTGGTCTATGAAAAAAGAAACTGAAATTAGACACGGCAGACATTGTGTTTTTAATTAGACACACCATTCGATTATTCGCCAATACATTGAGCAACAGCAAACACTCGATTAGTTAGGTTTGAAACGGCTATGTCGTTTGTGCCTTATATCTCCGCCCTGAAGGACGGAGTTTTACGGCACGGGGTTTGATAAAACCAAGCTTCATTTCCATCAATATACGCAAGTTCTAGTATATTTCAAATTTTGATCTGCACCCCAAAAGTTGGACTAAACAACCAACGGTAAGCCACATTGACCTTAATCTCTTTCACCAGTTGCTCAAGACTTATCATCTTAAATTCATATTGAGGAGAAGTAGTATTTTTAAGCATAGGCATTTCCTTTTTCAATATGCCTATTAGATCAAACCTCTAGAGAGATGTCTAGAGGTTTGTTAGCGGTCTGGGCTTAAAGGTAACCCTTTAAGCCATTTTTGTTAGTCGATAGCAGGGGTGTAGTTACCCTGTACAATAGCATCTTTAATACGCTCTGCCTCACTCAATACTTGTTCAAGTAGGGCTTTGACATTATCTAAAGTTGCGATTGGGCTGAGTGTTGTCATTTTCAACGACTGCACGTTACCGACTTTTGTTACCCCAATGTTTGCTTCACCTCGTGCAAAGAGTTCATCAGCAACATTTTGGTTGAGTGCATCAATAAATTCCACTGGATAGTCAGTTGGTTTAACTCGGAACAAGACTGATGCAAATTGTGGCTCAACAAGTAACTCTAAGCCTTCAGTGGCATTGATATAAGCGGCAACATCACGCGTTAATTTTACACCGTGGTCGATCATTGAGGCGTATAACTCTTCGCCTAAAGCCTCAACCGTAAACCATAGTTTTAAGGCATCAAAACGGCGAGTTGTTTGTAACGATTTTGCCACTAAGTTTGGTACACCGTGTTCTTCATCATATTCTGAATTGAGATAATCAGCTTTGTAATCAATATAGCGATATTCTGCTTCATCTTTCAGTAAGAATGCCCCACAAGAGATAGTTTGGAAGAAATGTTTGTGGAAATCAAGGGTTACTGAGTCGGTTAATTCAATACCGTCTAACCAATTACGGTATTCATTAGAGAGTAATAATGCACCACCCCAAGCAGCATCAACGTGCATCCAAATACCATATTTGTCGGTAACAGTGCGAATGGCTTTTAATGGATCAATTGCCCCTGCATCAGTTGTTCCCGCAGTTGCCACTACGCAAGCAACAATTTTGCCTTGAGCGGTGAGATCCGCAATGGTTTTTTCAAGTGCAGTAACATCCATTTGTGCATTGGCATTACAAGGTACAGTAACAACAGATTGGAAACCCATTCCCATCATTGCCATATTTTTTTGTACTGAGAAGTGTGCATTTTCAGAACAGATTACTTTCACTTTTTGCATTGCTTCTGCAGGAATACCATCTCGTTGTACAGACCATTCGCTACCGTCACTGTTCTTCCAATGCTTAGCAATACACGCATCACGAGCTAATAACACGCCCATTAAGTTAGACTGTGTACCGCCTGATGTGAATACACCAGCTTGCCCTTTACCGTAGCCAACTTTTTCACGCAACCATTCAATAAGCTGAACTTCCATTAGTGAACCAGCAGGACTTTGATCCCAAGAGTCCATTGACTGATTGGTGGCGTTAATTAGCACTTCAGCAATTTGACTAGTCACCATTGTTGGACAGTGTAAGTGTGCTAAAGAGTGTGGGTGATGAACCTTCAAACTCTTATTTAAGAATAATTCAACTAAGCGGTTAAGGGATTGTTCAACACCTAGACCTTGTTTAGACGGTTGGAATGCAATTTCTGAGCGGAGTTGTTTAATGCTACCGCCAGTGTACATTTTTGTATTTTGTAGCCAAGAACTTACCGCTTGTACTGCATTTTGCATTGCGGATTGGTAGTCGGCAATAGATTGTGAATCGTTACAGAACAGCGCCTGTTTATGTTTTTCAAGAGTTGTCATTGATTATTTCCTAAAGAGTAAAATTCTGCCCCATAATAAGTGGGGCAGAATTTATGATATTGGCTTTTAGCTACGAGTCGCTTTTAGTGCATCTTGTACTGCTTGGGTAAAGCGTTTAATCATCTCTTCACATTCTGATTGAGTAATGATTAACGGGCAAAGGATACGCACTACATTACCGCCACGTCCACCACGCTCAAGGAGTAATTTGTGTTTAAAGCAAGCTTTTTGAATTTCTGAGGCTAATACACCATCGGCTGGGTAAGCACCGATACGATCTTGTGGTTGGCGTTCATCGACAATTTCAATACCGATCATTAAACCTTTACCACGCACGTTGCCGATACAACCAAATTGCTGAGCAAGTTTTTTCAACTCTGCCTGTAAGAAATCGCCACGCTGTTGTGCATTTTGAGCTAGGTTCTGTTCTTTCATTACTTTTAAAGACGCATAACCTGTTGCCATTGCTAATTGATTACCGCGGAACGTACCTGTGTGTCCTGCTGGTTGCCACGCATCAAACTCTTTTTTGATGGCTAATACTGCTAATGGTAAGCTACCACCAACGGCTTTAGACATTACCACCACATCAGGCTCGATACCTGCGTGTTCAAAGGCAAACATTTTGCCTGAACGACAGAACCCTGCTTGAACTTCATCTAAAATCAATACAATACCGTGTTTTTTAGTCACTTCACGAATTTTTTGTAGCCATTTCACTGGTGCAGTAACCACGCCACCTTCGCCTTGAATAGCTTCTAAGATAACCGCTGCTGGTTTAACTACACCGCTTTCCACATCTTCAATAAAGTTTTCGAAATAGTAGGTAAGGGCATCTACACCCGCTTCTCCGCCGATGCCTAATGGACAACGATATTCGTGTGGATATGGCATAAACTGTACACCAGCCATTAAATTCTGAACGGCATTTTTAGCATTAAGATTACCTGTCATTGATAATGAACCGTGAGTCATTCCGTGATAGCCACCAGAAAATGAAATCACATTACCACGTCCAGTATAGGTTTTCGCTAATTTGATTGCTGCTTCTGTACCGTCTGCACCGCTTGGGCCACAAAATTGTAAACGGTATTCACCTTTTGGGAAGAAAGAGAGTAATTCTTCTGTAAAGGCATCTTTTAATGGGGTGGTTAAATCAAGGGTATGCAAAGGCAATCCACTGGCTAAGACATCTTGAATTGCTTTGATTACATCAGGGTGGTTATGACCAAGAGCCAAAGTACCAGCCCCTGCCAAACAATCTAAGTATTCGTTTCCTTCAACATCGGTTACCCAACAACCTTGTGCTTTAGCAATCGCTAAAGGTAATTTGCGTGGATAACTGCGAACATTCGACTCCATCTCATTTTGACGGGTTAAATAATATTCATTGGTCGCTTGGTTGATCGGATTTACAGGCGTGTTTGTCATTTGTTTAATAGACCTTCTATAAGAGGTTAAAAAAATAAGTCGGGTGCCTTGCGGGAAGCCTAAGCTTTCTTATTCTAAAAATAAGATGCCTTGGGGCATTTGACTCGCTACTTATTAAAAAAAGCGTTTCAGCTTTTTTGTTTTTACCCTATTTATTCCCGAGAGAATGGGATAGGTTGGAAACAGAGTTTTGGCTTAAATATAGGGTTATATTTAAGGCGGATAATACTACTGCTTTTTATAAAAAAAGAAAGGGGTTTTTGAGCGACTTTAATAGATCTTACAAATAATAGCCATTATAAATGCAAACGATCGCTAAGGCTGAAAATAAAAAACCCAGCATAAGCTGGGTTCCTCAAATCTAAAACAAAAATTATTTGATTTTTGCTTCTTTATAAACAACGTGTTTACGCACAACTGGATCAAATTTTTTGATTTCCATTTTTTCTGGCATATTACGTTTGTTTTTAGTTGTTGTGTAGAAGTGACCAGTTTCAGCAGTTGAAACTAATTTGATCTTCTCGCGATTACCTTTAGCTGCCATTGGTTACTCCTTAGATTTTTTCGCCACGAGCACGGATTTCAGCTAATACTGCATCAATGCCTTTTTTATCAATAATACGCATACCTTTCGCTGTTAAGCGTAAAGTTACGAAACGGTTTTCGCTCTCAACCCAGAAACGGTGAGTGTGAAGGTTTGGTAGAAAACGACGTTTTGTCGCATTCATTGCGTGCGAACGGTTGTTACCAACTGCTGGACGCTTGCCTGTTACTTGACAGACTCTAGACATTTTTAATTCTCCGATATTACTTAAGCTTAAGCTAAATGGTTCGGGCTATCAGAAGGGCTCAACTCCATCTGACGACCTCGTCAGGTGCATAACCCGACCCACAGACTATTTTAAAGACTGCGAATTATACTTGCTTTGTATTTTTCATTCAAGGGGAAATTTGCTCATTTTCTGCATCAAACTTCTCTTCTTCGAATGAAAAATAATCACCTTTTCCAACAATAATATGATCTACCAAGCGAATATCAACAAGATCGCACGCCATTTCGATCTTTCGAGTTAAATAACGATCTGCTTCACTTGGTTTGCAATTACCAGATGGGTGGTTATGTGCCACAATAATGGCAGCCGCATTATATTTTAGTGCGGCCTTGATGATCTCTCGTGGGTGCACCGATGCCTGATTGATCGTACCAAAAAATAACTTTTCTTGTTTAATCAAACGGTGTTGATTATCTAAAAAGAGTACCATAAAAACTTCACGTTCATCATCTTCAAGCTCCGATTGGAAATACATTACCGCTAAGTAGGGAGCACTGATTGTTTCATTAACTTCCATCTGCTGTGATAAATAGCGTTTTGTCATCTCTTTTGTTGCTTGTAGTTGAATATATTGAGTTTGCCCTAAACCTTTTACTTGGCAGAAATCATCTACGTTTGCAGTCAGTAAGCCACGCAACGAACCAAAGGTATTTAATACTTGATTAGAGAGTTCCATCACTGGCAATCCTTTTACCCCTGTGCGTAAAAAAATGGCGAGTAGCTCTTCATCAGTTAAAGATTTTGCACCGAATTGTAATAATTTTTCTCTCGGCATTAGGTTATTAGATATTTGTTTCATATTTTTTACTCAATTAAATCTTGGCGGAAAAAGCATAAAAGAAAGCAAACCTTATACCAAAAGGCTTTAGCTAGTTTTTCGATCGAGATCGCAAAAATAGGGCGTTGTGAGCAAGTGCCTATTTGCGTAAAATAGCTTTTTATTTCTAAAAGCGACCTTACTATGCTCAAAAACAAAAAAATTGTTGTTGGAATTACTGGCGGTATCGCAGCGTATAAAACGATTGAACTGATTCGTCTGCTAAAAAAAGCGAATGCAGATGTTCGAGTTGTTCTTACACCTGCGGCAGAAGCCTTTGTAACATCACTGACTCTACAAGCGATTTCAGGTAATGCGGTTTCACAATCTTTGCTCGATCCGCAAGCGGAGCTGGCAATGGGGCATATTGAGTTAGCAAAATGGGCGGATTTAATCGTTATCGCTCCTGCGACAGCAGATTTTATTGCAAGACTAGCAATTGGAATGGGCAATGACTTACTTTCAACGCTCTGTTTAGCGACATCTGCCCCAATAATGTTAGCTCCAGCGATGAATCAACAGATGTACAAGCGGTCGGTTGTACAACAAAATTTGCAAAATCTGCGTACACAAGGTGTATCGACCGTTGGACCAAATAGTGGATTTCAAGCTTGTGGTGATATGGGGGAAGGACGAATGTCTGAACCCGCAGAAATTTTCCAACATATCGCACAGCATTTTTCAGTAACACAAGATCTGCAAGGATTAACGGTTACGATTACCGCAGGACCAACTCGTGAAGCGATTGATCCCGTTCGTTATATCAGCAATCATAGCTCAGGCAAAATGGGATTTGCGATTGCAGAAGCCTTTGCTAAACGGGGGGCAACAGTAACCTTAATTAGCGGTCCGGTAAATTTATCGACCCCAAATAATGTTGAGCGAGTCGATGTGATTTCAGCACAAGAAATGGCACAACAAGCGGTAAGATTTGCACAACAATCTGCCATTTTTATCGGTTGTGCGGCAGTGGCAGATTATCGAGTTGAACAGGTTGCAGAACAAAAAATCAAGAAAACCGCAGATAATGATCATTTAACGCTTAAATTAGTCAAAAACCCCGATATTATTGCTACTGTGGCGAATTTGGCTGAACAGCGTCCTTTTACTGTGGGCTTTGCTGCAGAAACAGAAAATGTAGCAGAATATGCGAAAAGTAAACTAGTACGAAAAGGCTTAGATTTAATTTGTGCTAATGATGTTTCTTCAGGGCAAGTTTTCGGCTCAGAACAAAATAGCCTTCAGCTCTTTTGGCAAAATGGTGAGAAAATCTTACCGCTTACCGACAAAAGCCAGCTTGCTACACATTTAGTCAATGAGATTATTGAGTTGTATGGGACGGTGCGATGAAGTTGGAGGTTGTTCAAGATCACTTAGGCGAAGGGGCTTTTCCAACTTTTGCCAAAGGCTCTTTAGTTAATTTATTATCAGCTTGAAATTCCGCTTAAAGATTTACAAGGAAATAAAATGAAACAGATCGATTTAAAAATTTTAGATAGCCGTATTGGCAATGAATTTCCACTTCCAACTTACGCCACAGAAGGTTCAGCTGGATTGGATTTAAGAGCGTTAATCAATGAACCTTTAACGGTCGAAGCAGGGCAAACTGTGCTAATCCCAACAGGGATCTCTATTTATATTGCAGATCCAAGTTTGGCAGCGGTAATTTTACCACGATCGGGATTGGGGCATAAAAATGGGATCGTTTTAGGTAATTTAGTTGGCTTAATAGACAGTGATTATCAAGGTCCATTAATGGTTTCATTATGGAACAGAAGCCAAGAAGCCTTTACGGTAAATGTGGGAGATCGCATTGCTCAGCTTGTTTTTGTGCCAGTGGTGCAAGCTCAATTTAATGTAGTAGAAGATTTTACCGCTACTGAACGTGGTGAAGGTGGTTTTGGACATTCAGGTAAGCAGTAATAAGCGGTGAGTTTCTGCTAAAAATTTGTAAAAAGGGGATAAAATGACAGAAATTGTCGTGAAAATGCCAAAAAAATCTATTAAAGAGCGTCAGCAACAAGTGCTGGAAGTGTTGATTGGTTTACTCAATTCTGAAACAGGAATGCAACGTATTACAACGGAGCGTTTGGCGGCTGCAGTTGGGGTCTCGGAAGGGGCGTTATACCGCTATTTTCCAAGCAAAACCAAAATGTTTGAAGCCCTAATTGAGCGAATTGAATTTACTTTAACTAGCTATATCAATGCGAGTAAACGAAAAGAAAATACCGAATTAGCAGTTAAGGCAATCTTGCAAACGATTTTAGAATTTGCTCAAAAAAACCCTGGGGTGACACGCATTCTAACAGGGCACGCTTTGATGTTTGAAGATAAAGAGCTTAAAGCTCGTGTTGCTAAATTTTTCGATGGGTTAGAGCTACAATTTGTCAATATTCTTCAAATGCGTAAGCTAAAAGAAGGGCGAGCCTTTGCCGATGAGCGTGCATTAGCAGGTTATTTGGTTAATTTCTGTGAAGGGCAGTTTTTACGCCTTGTTCGCTCAAACTTTACGTTTAATCAGCATCAACACTTTGAAAAACAGTGGGCGTTGATTAAGCCGATTTTCTATTAGTTTTCTACATAGGATAGATAATGATTATTCCTTGGCAGTCTTTGGAAGAAACAACGCTGAACAACATTCTCGACTCTTTTATCTTACGAGAAGGGACGGATTACGGTGTTAGAGAGCTTTCGCTCGTTGAAAAAAGGGAGAGATTACTGGCTCAGTTAAAAGCTGATCAAGTTGTGATTGTGTGGTCTGAACTACACGAAAGCCTTGATATTAAAGACAAAAAATCTTTCTTAGGGAATTAATGAATTTGTGCTAAAATTACGCAAGCAAATTATGCTGTAAATGGATTAAAAGGCTTATTATATGCAAGATGTTTCTATTTCTACCGCTCAACTTGAAAATGTATCCCCTTTACCATCAATTCACGATCCAGCAGTAGAGTGGTTTTTAACTCACTGCCATATCCATCGTTATCCTGCGAAATATACGCTTATTCACGCAGGGGAAGATGCGGAATCTCTGTTTTATATCGTAAACGGTTCAGTTTCGGTATTTATTAAAGATGATGACGGCAAAGAGATGCTCTTAACTAATCTTGGACAAGGAGAGTTTGTTGGTGAGATTAGCTTATTTGAAGAGCGAACTCAGCCACGCACCGCTTGGGTTAGAACCAAAGGTAATTGTGAAATTGCGGAAATTTCTTATAAGAAGTTTAAACAGCTTGTACATTTAAACCCCGATATTTTAATGTATTTATCCGCTCAAATGGCTCGCCGTTTACGAATGACATCTCGCCAAGTAAGTAACCTTGCTTTTTTAGATGTAACAGGGCGTATTGCACAAACCTTAATGAACCTAGCCAAAATGCCAGATGCGATGACTCACCCACAAGGTATGCAAATTAAAATTACTCGCCAAGAAATTGGACAAATGGTGGGGTGCTCTCGTGAAACAGTTGGACGTATCTTAAAAATGCTTGAAGATGATGGGCTAATCTCCGCTCACGGTAAAACGATAGTGGTATTTGGGACGAGATAGCCTTAGATATAAACTAGATATAGCATATGCAATATCTAGTCAGACTGATGACAAAC
>NZ_LEKM01000202.1 GCF_009761375.1 Ursidibacter arcticus
CGATGTTATCAGGTTGTACCGAGCCAGTTCCCCTCTTTAGCAAAGAGGGGTTAGGGGAGATTTGTCAAACGAATAACAAAGTACATTTTATTTTGTATAACCCAAAGTTAGCAACTCTTCCAACAACTCAGCACACCACTTCGGTAATTCATCAACCCATTGCATTAATTCATTTTCACTAAGATGAAAAATTAAATTTGGGACTTCACCTGAATTGTCGTAGATAAATACTTCATCACAAAGCGGTACGATTTTGGTTAAATTTTGCAAACTGATGTCATAACGGTTACGGATAGTTGTTTCATCAATAAAATGCCCACCACTTGCTACCCTAGCTTTTACTCGCTTAACGTTAATATCAGGATCATCTACGCCTACATAATTTAATCGAATGTAGAAACCATTTTCTTTGGCTTTTTTCATTCGCTGTAAAATAGAATTACCCGATAAGGTCGATTCCATTGAAAAAGAAATTTGATGTGCAATAGCAAACTTAAATAATTCAATCGCTTTTCTTCCTGCTTGACTATCTGCTAAACGTGGGTTATCAGGATTAAGCTGCATTGCGATATGATCAGAATCAATCACAATTTGTACCGTATCTTTATTAAAACCACGCAAGGTAGTTTTTCCTGCACCATTCGTTCCGCAGTAAAAAATCGCTAAATTATTTTTTTGCATATTTAATGACTATTTCCCTTCCATCAGGATAATGCTCAACAATATTGCCATTTGGTCGCTGAAATGTCAGTACTTCACGCTTTTTCTTATCGTCCATCCACGCTTTAAATTGAATATGTAATTGGCGTTGATGCTCAGCAATTGCTTCTTTTTTGGTCATTTTAACGCTCCAAAATGTGTAAATATCTTTCCAATTCTTGCAATTCATAGTCTGCAATCAGTTCCAATAAAGCCGTAGGATCTTGATTATTGCGATGAAACTCATCAAAATAGCTGTAATATTTTACTCGGTCGGTAAATTTAATATCCACAGGTAAATAACCTTGTTTTAGTAATTCAAAATTGAGCAATAATCGCCCAGCTCTTCCATTGCCATCAATAAAAGGGTGAATACTTTCAAAGGCTAAATGTAGCCACGCAATTGCTTCTAACGGATGACAAGCGGTGAGTTTCTGCTGATATTTTGCAATTAACGTTGCCATTTCTTCCGCAATCAAGTAAGGCGGTGTTGGCTCATTTTCTGCACCTAAAATTCGCACTGGAATTTTACGATAAACTCCACGATTTTCCGCATTACTCATTAACACGAGCGAATGAATATCTTTGATTGTACGTTCCGTTAATGGCTCATTATTAGCAACTAATTCATAAATATAATTAAACGCATCTTTAAACCCGATAATATCTAAATGCTCTCGAATTGGTTTTTCGGCTATCGTCATTCCTTCTTTTAGAATAAGCACCGTTTCACGCAACGTAATGGTGTTTCCTTCAATTGCATTAGAATTGTACGTGCTTTCAATGATAAATTCTTCACGTAGTCGCTGTACTTCGCTTGGCGACAGCGGTCGGTATTGAGCAATCTTTTCTTTTAGTTCTGCAATTTGAACTAACATCTGTTTTTTCATTATACCTGCCTAAATTATTATCTCTCACTTCGTAATTCACGTTTACCAAATCTCCCCTAGCCCCTCTTTGCTAAAGAGGGGGATCAGATCGCAGAAACTTATAAGCTCATCTGAAAATATAAAATCCTGTTGAAGCACTTCGATATTTCATTTTCGTTTGAGTCAGTTCCCCTCTTTAGCAAAGAGGGGTTAGGGAAGATTTGTAAGTTATTATACCTGCTCCGTACTTAACTGCCAGCCAAGTTGGCGGTATTGTTTGTAGCGTTCTCTGGCTAGGGCTTTTTCGTTTTCTTGAACAGGGACAAAATCAATAATATGCGTGAAACTGTTAATAAATTCAGGGAGTTGTGATTGTAATGAAATCAACACGTCTCGACGTTGAGCATTACGTTTACCTTGCCACGAAATTTCAATCGGGGTGGCATAAGTTGTGGCTTCACCCGACAGATTATGGGGGACAAATTGCTCAGGATCTCTTGCCCATAACGCTTCATCAATGGTTAAGGCTTGTTGTTCTGTTTCACAAGTGATAATAACTCTTTTGCCTGCTCGCCACGCATTAGCGGCTAAATCACAAGCTAAGGCTTCGCTTGCAAGTAGCTCTCCTGAATGTTCTTGGCTTAGAAGGTAAAATTGGACTTGTTTCACGTTTTTTCCTGTTCAAATAAATTTATATAAACGCTGAATTTTAGCGGAATAATCAAGAAAATGGAAAATTTAAGCGGTAAGATTTGTAAATTTTTTTACTTATTCCACCGCTTATCCCCTTTCCCGCCCTCATTTTTAAATCAATCAATACGAGGTTGTACATTTTACAGCATTACATTACAGCATAACTTGTGTTGGGCTACACTGTTCATCAAAATGAAACTGCCCTTCGTTTCTGCATAAATTAGTGCTTTAATCTCAAGCAGAGAGTGTATTCGCCTTGATTTAAAAACTACCAAATTTGATGTTTACAGATCGTTTAGCCAGTTTGCCTGTTGAATTTGGGTATCAAGCTGGCGATATTGTTTTGCCATTTCATCGGCTTGCTGACGAAGTAGTTTCACATTTACTGCCGAGAGCGTTTTAATTTCACTACGGCTATAACGATTTTGTTCAGGCGTTGCTGCATCAGCTAATCCAATTAACATTGAGTGTGTTGCTTTAAGATGATCTCGTTCAGCTAAGGCTTCAATCATTTTTGTGCCATTTTCAAGAGTAATTCGCTGGTTTGTCAGGTTAATTTTAACAATAAGCTGTTTTAGCTGTTCTGCAACTTGGTGATATTCAACTAATAATGTTTGTGGATCTTCACTGGGTTGTTCACCTTCTTGATATTGCGCATTTTGATGTAGGCGTTGTTGTAATTGAGCAAGACGGCGTTGTAAATCTGCTCGTTCAATTAAGGCTTCGGCTAATTTCATTTTATTTCTCTTGTTGAACTTCTTGGTGTTGTTGTAATCTAACCGACGGATTGAGCAATTTCAATCTCAAATATCAACTTTTTATTTTAGAGGACTTTACAATGGGTTTATTTGATTTCGTTTCTGATATTGGTAAAAAATTATTTAACAAAGAAGAAGACGCATCAAAAGCGGTAACAGAGCATTTGGTAGAAGATAATCCAGGTGTGGAAGATGTGCAAGTAACGGTGGAAAATGGCACTGCAAAAATTAGCGGTGTGGCATCAAGTGCGGCAGCAATTGAAAAAGCGGTATTGATGGCAGGTAATATTGCTGGTATCACGAATGTGAATATTGATGAAGTACGAATTGCAAATGGTGAACAAGTTGCTAATGATGACGAATTTTATGTGATCCAAAAAGGCGATACATTATGGAAAATCGCAGAGAAAGCATACGGTAACGGAGCAAAATATACTGCTATTGTTGATGCAAACAAAGAAGTGATTAAAGATGCGGATAAAATTTTCCCAGGTCAAAAAATCCGTATTCCAAAAGGTTTATAATATTTCTGTAAATTTTTAAGCTAAAGTAACCGCTTGTTTTTTGCAAGCGGTTATTTTTATGCAAATTTTAGGTTTTCTGTTTCCCTTTCCATATCTTCTTTACCCTCCATTTCATCAATCCATATCAAAAATTGTAATTATCTTGTTAATTATTTTTGTTCATAAAAAAATTAGGGTATTTTTGTGCTTTTTTATTGTACAACTTTAACGAAAAAATGAGATCTACCTCTCATTTTTAAGTAAATGCAGTTGTCGAAATTCGCCTTTATTCTACAATTCGCTTGTTTTATTCACTCTATTTGAGAATAAATTCAACATTCATTTTTATTATAAAAGGAAAATGCAGATGAGTATTGCGATTATTATTGCAACCCACGGGGTAGCAGCGGAGCAACTTCTCAAGACGACAGAGATGTTGATCGGCGAGCAGGAAAATGTTGCGTCTATTGATTTTGTCCCAGGTGAAAATGCCGAAACGATCATCGGCAAATACCAAGCAAAATTAGCGGGCGAATTAGCACATTGCGATCAGGTTCTATTCTTGGTCGATACTTGGGGCGGAAGTCCGTTTAATGCGGCAAATCGTGTGGCTGATGGCAACGAGAATATGGATATTGTAACGGGTGTAAATGTGCCGATGTTAGTCGAAACCTTTATGGCTCGAGATGATAACCCAAGTTTACAAGAGCTAGTCGAAATTGCACTTGAAACTGGGCGTGGTGGTGTGCGTGCATTAAAATTTGCAGAAAAAGAGCCAGAAGTAACCGCTTCAGAGCCTGTTGCACCCGCTAAGCCTTCAGAGCCAGCAGTGGTTACTGCTAACGGTGTGGGGCATTTAGAGATTGGTCTTGCCCGTATTGATGACCGTTTAATTCACGGTCAAGTCGCAACACGTTGGACAAAAGAGAGCAAGGTTAGTCGTATTGTGGTGGTTAATGACGATGTTGCCAAAGATTCAGTACGTTCAACAATGCTGAAAAGCGTTGCTCCACCGGGGGTAACAGCTCACGTTGTAAATGTTGAAAAGATGGTGCGTGTGTATAACAATCCTGAATATGCAGGCGAGCGTATGATGTTGCTCTTCACTAACCCAACAGATGTGCTGCGTTTATCGGATGCGGGTGTGGATTTCAAATCAATCAACATTGGCGGTATGGCATATAAAGATGGTAAGAAGATGATCACCAGTGCAGTTGCCGTTGATGAAAAAGATATTGAAGCATTCAAAGTGTTAAATGAACGAAACATTGAGCTTGATGTGCGTAAAGTATCAAACGACAGCCGTCAATATATGATGGATTTACTCAAGAAAAATAACTTAATCTAAGGAAATCAGTATGGAAATTTCTACTTTACAAATCGTCCTTGTCTTCCTTGTTGCCTGTGTATCAGGAATGGGATCAATTTTAGATGAATGGCAAACACACCGCCCGTTAATCGCTTGTACCTTAATCGGTATTGTATTAGGTGATATGAAAACAGGGATCATTGTGGGTGGTTCATTAGAATTATTAGCACTAGGTTGGATGAATATCGGGGCAGCACTTGCACCTGATGCAGCATTAGCGTCTGTGGTTTCAACTATTCTTGTTATCGTTGGTGGACAAGATATTCCAACTGCGATTGCTCTTGCAATTCCACTTGCTGCAGCAGGTCAAGTATTAACTTATGTTGTGCGTGCGATTACCGTTGGTTTCCAACACGCTGCGGATAAAGCTGTTGAAACAGGGGATCTAAATAAATTAGATTGGATTCACCGTTCAGCGCTATTACTTCAAGCGATGCGTATTGCAATTCCTGCGTTAATTGTTGCAATGACAGCAGGTACAGATACAGTACAATCAATGTTAAGTGCAATTCCTGATGTGGTAACAACAGGCTTAAAAATTGCAGGTGGCTTTATTGCAGTTGTAGGTTATGCGATGGTCATCAATATGATGCGTGCAGGACATTTAATGCCATTCTTCTACACAGGTTTCGTTGTAGCAGCGTTCACTAATTTCAACTTAGTGGCACTTGGTGTACTGGGTACAGTAATGGCAATTCTTTATATTCAACTTCACCCAAAATACAATCAAAGTAAACAAGTGGTGCAAGTACAAGCAACAAACAATGACCTTGATAACCGTTTAGACTAAGAAGGGTAGTAATATGACAACTGAAATCAAAAAAGTAACGCAAAGTGATTTAAATGCGGTCGTACGCCGTTCAAATCTATTCCAAGGTTCGTGGAACTTTGAACGTATGCAGGCATTAGGTTTCTGCTATTCAATGGTGCCAGTGATTAAACGCTTATATCCGGATCCAAATTCACAAGAACGTAAAGATGCGATTAAACGCCACTTAGAATTTTTCAATACGCAACCTTTCGTTGCAGCACCAGTATTGGGTGTAACCATTGCAATGGAAGAAGAGCGTGCTAATGGTAAACCGATTGACGATGCGGCAATTAACGGGATCAAAGTAGGTTTAATGGGGCCTTTAGCAGGCGTTGGCGACCCAATTTATTGGGGAACTGCACGCCCTGTATTTGCCGCACTTGGTGCTGGTTTAGCTCTTACCGGAAGTATTTTAGGTCCATTACTGTTCTTTGTACTATTTAATCTTGTTCGTCTTGCTACACGTTACTATGGTGTAACTTATGGCTATAAAAAAGGCTTAGATGTTGTACAAGATATGAGCGGTGGTTTATTACAAAAACTGACGGAAGGCGCTTCAATTCTCGGCTTGTTTATTATGGGGGCATTAGTTCAAAAATGGACGAGCATTAACGTTCCGTTAGTAGTTGCAACCATTGAGAAACAAGACGGTACAACCGAAATTACAACGGTACAATCTATTTTAGATAGCTTGATGCCAGGTTTATTACCGTTACTCTTAACTTTCGCTTGTATGTGGTTATTGCGTAATCGTGTCAATGCGTTATGGATTATCGTTGGGTTCTTCGCTATCGGTATTCTTGGTGCGTGGACAGGTGCATTAGCTTAATGTGCAAATAATCTACTGAATCAGACCGCTTGTGGTAAAATACAAGCGGTCTTTTCTTTCTAATTTTTTACAAATGACAAATCTTATTCTTATTATCGGGCTGTTTCTCACGCTTTCTTATGCTATTTATGAACAAGTGATTGTGCCTAAACGTAATGGGCAAACCAAGTTAGCGATTGAGCTACAACTACAGGCAAAAATTGACTCGTGGATTTTAATTGGGTTAATAGGGCTAACCATTGCACAAGGTTTACAAACAGGTATTCAACCGTTTACGCTGTTTCTGTTAGGAATGTCGGTCATCTTGGTTATTTATAGTAGTTTTTTGCGTAAACCCAAATTATTGTTGAAAGAACGCGGATTTTTCTTAAGTGCATTCTATATTGATTATCAACGTATTTCACAAATTAACTTAGCGGATAAACAGAAATTAGTGATTGATTTAAGCAACGGTCGCCGTTTATTTATTCCGATTAAACATTTGCAAGATGTTGAAAAAGTCGTGAATTTCTTTGGAGGATACAAATAATGATTTTTAAATTAGTGGGCAAGCATCAACACTATAATTGGGGAGGGGAAGATTTTATTCCTACTTGGTTGAAATTAGCGCATAAAAATGCACAGCCTTACGCAGAATACTGGCTTGGAGCTCATCGCTCTGCCCCTTCTTTAGTTGAATTTGAACAGAAATGGCTCCCTTTAGACCGCCTATTAGATACAGCCCCTGAATTGCTGGGTGATGAAAGTCGAGCAAAATTTGGTGATGAATTACCCTATCTTTTGAAAATTTTAGACGTTAAGTTACCGCTTTCTATTCAGCTCCACCCCACAAAATCACAGGCAGAACAAGGGTTCCTACAAGAAGAACAACAGGGAATTCCCTTAACGGCTAGCAATCGAACCTATAAAGATCGCAATCATAAACCTGAAATGATGATTGCATTATCAGAATTTTGGCTACTTCACGGATTTAAACCTCTTACGCAGATCATACAAAATTTGCAAAATAGAGCCTCTTTAGCACCGCTTGCAGAACGTATTCAACAGCAAGGTTTGCCAAAGGTTTATGCGGAGATTATGCAAGCCGATCAAACCCAGCTAGAACAGTGGATTTTACCGATTATTGAGCAATATCGCCCTGCTTATCAGCAAGGAGAATTGTCTTTAAACCAAGCTGAGTACTGGGTGCTTTATACTTTAGATGCAATGGAAATACCATTGACAAAACTTGATGCAGGGCTACTTTGTTTCTATCTATTTAATATCGTACACCTTGAAAAAGGCGAAGGGATCTATCAAGGTGCAGGCTTACCCCACGCCTATTTACGCGGACAAAATATTGAACTGATGGCAGCATCAGATAATGTTATTCGGGGTGGATTAACGCCTAAATACGTTGATATTCCTGCACTATTAAGCACCATTGATTATCGTGAAGTTGTGCCGAAAATAATCCCTTGCTACCACCCTGAACAGCAAGAAAGCAATCTCTTTTTATATCCTACTCCATTAGCCCAAGATTTCGCCTTACAGCGTCTAGATTTTAGAGCGTTCAGTGAAGAAAGGTTTACCAGCTCAAGTGCAAGTATTTTATTAGTGATGGAAGGTAGCCTATATTTAGATTTAGGCAATAACACCATTCATCTAAAACAAGGCGAATCAGTCTTTATTAGTGCTAATACCCAAGTAGAAAGTATTGGTGAGCAAAAAGGCTATGCTGTTGTAGCAACGTTGCCAATGTGATTGCAATCTAGAAGTTGCTCTACCCTACCGCTTACGCTCCACAATTCCCATTGCACAAGCGTAGGCGGAAGACCACGCCCATTGGAAGTTATAACCGCCAAGCCAGCCTGTTACATCTAGTACTTCACCGATAAAATAAAGCCCTTGAGTATTTTTAACTTCCATTGTTTTTGAAGAAATATAATCCGTATCAACTCCTCCTATTGTGACTTCTGCGGTGCGGTAGCCTTCTGTTCCGTTAGGTAGAAATTGCCAATGGTGGATAAAATTGACAAGAAAATCCATATTTTGCTTGGTTAATTGGGCGATGACTTTATCTTCTAGCAGTTTTTGTTCAAACCAAAGCTCCACTAATTTTTTTGGAAGATAGCGAGATAACACCGTTTTTAGCTGTAATTTCGGCGAAGATTGACGCAATTCTTGTAAAATATCATAAATAGACTCACTCGGTAGCAAATCAATTTCAACGGTTTCCCCCATATCCCAATAGTTTGAAATTTGTAAAATGGCTGGGCCAGATAATCCACGATGAGTAAAAAGCATTTGATTAGAAAAGCGTTTATCTCGATTTGTTACGCTAACAGGTAATGAAATACCCGATAAGCTAGCAAAAGGTTTATCGCTATCCTTCCAAGTAAATGGTACAAGGCTTGCACGAATAGGCACAACAGGAATGGCAAACTGTTCGGCAATTTTATAGCCCAAAGGTGATGCACCCAGTCCTGGTATTGATAGCCCTCCCGTTGCAATAACTAGATTTTCCGTTTGATAACTGCCACAAGCGGTCTGAACCTGAAAGAAATTTGCAGATTTATCGTTGGTAAATTTTTCAACGGAAAGCACCGCTTGTCGAAGTTGAATATTGACCTTACCTTTCTCACATTCTGCCTGTAACAGATCAACAATCTGTTGCGAGCTTTCATCGCAGAAAAGTTGCCCGAGTTCCTTTTCGTGATAAGCAATACCATAGCTTGCCACAAGGGCGATAAAATCCCAGTTGGTATAACGAGAAAGTGCCGATTTAACAAAATGTGCGTTTTGGCATAGGTAATGATTAGGCGATACGTCTAAATTAGTGAAATTACAATATCCACCGCCCGACATCAAAATTTTTCGTCCGATTTTCTTGCCGTTATCGAGCAGTAATACCGACAGCCCATTTTGCCCAAGTTGTGCAGCACAAAATAGCCCTGCTGCCCCAGCCCCAATAATTATCACATCATACTGTTTCATTTTTGCCCTTTTTCTTTCAAATTCATTTTGTTATCGCTAAAATAGCCCATCTCTCGCTATTCTATACTGATTATGTTGAAAAATCCCCTTGTGATAAATTTTCTCTATGTGTTTGCTATTGGGGGCAGGAATAGCGTTAGGATTATTTAAAAATAAATAAAATTCATCATACAGTAAGGAAATTCAATGACTGATTTACTCAATCACCACATCAGCCAAATTATTGCCGCAGAATTAGCGGTGCGTTCGGAGCAAATTTTTGCAGCTATCACATTGCTTGATGAAGGCAATACCATTCCTTTTATAGCCCGCTATCGTAAGGAAGTAACAGGCGGATTAGACGATACTCAACTTCGTCATTTTGAAACTCGTTTAATTTATCTGCGAGAACTCAATGATCGTCGCCAAACCATTCTTAAATCCATTGAAGAACAAGGTAAACTGACCGATGAGCTACGTCAGAAAATTGAACAAACAGAAAGTAAAACCGAATTAGAAGATCTCTATTTACCTTATAAACCAAAACGCCGTACTCGCGGACAAATTGCGATTGAAGCAGGGCTAGAACCATTAGCCGATAGCCTTTGGAATGATCCATCACAAATACCTGAAAACCTTGCAGAACAATATGTTGATGCTGAAAAAGGTGTTGCCGATGTGAAATCTGCCCTTGACGGTGCAAGATATATTTTAATGGAACGTTTTTCGGAAGATGCGGAGCTACTTGCAAAACTTCGTCAATATCTCACCGCTAACGCCACTTTAGAAGCTAAAGTGATTGAAGGAAAAGAAACTGAAGGGGAAAAATTTCGTGATTATTTTGCCCATAGTGAACCATTTAAAAATGTGCCATCACATCGTGCATTAGCAATGTTCCGCGGGCGTAATGAAGGCATTTTATCACTGAGTTTAAATGCTGATCCTGAACAAGAAGAAAGTGTTCGTTCAAGCTATTGCGAAGAAATTATTCGTGAACATTTGGGTGTACAACTTCGCCAACAGCCTGCTGATAACTGGCGAACTCAAGTGATCAGCTGGACTTGGAAAATCAAAGCCCTACTTCACCTTGAAACAGAGCTAATGGCTACATTGCGTGAAAAAGCGGAAGAAGAAGCAATTGATGTTTTTGCCCGTAATCTTTCTGCTTTGTTGATGGCAGCTCCAGCAGGTGCAAGAAATACAATGGGGCTAGACCCTGGTTTGCGTACAGGGGTAAAAGTTGCTGTTGTCGATAACACAGGAAAACTGTTAGACACCGCCACCATTTATCCGCATACAACCGATCCTGTAAGAGCAGGACAAACGCTCTACGCCTTAGGCAAAAAATATAATGTCGATTTAATTGCGATCGGAAATGGCACAGCCTCTCGAGAAACAGAACGTTTTGCCAAAGACATTATTAAGCAAGCTGTGGATTGGAAACCACAAACCGTTGTAGTGAGCGAAGCTGGGGCATCGGTTTATTCTGCTTCTGAGCTGGCAGCAAATGAATTTCCTGAATTAGATGTCTCTTTGCGTGGGGCGGTATCTATTGCTCGCCGTTTGCAAGATCCACTGGCGGAATTGGTTAAAATTGAGCCGAAAGCTATTGGGGTTGGGCAATATCAACACGATGTAAATCAATCACAACTTGCTCGTAAATTAGATGCGGTGGTTGAAGATTGCGTAAATGCAGTAGGGGTTGATTTGAATACCGCCTCTGCACCACTTCTTTCTCGTGTGGCAGGAATGAGCAAAACCCTTGCTCAAAATATTGTGGCATATCGTGATGAGAATGGACGTTTTGAAAGCCGTTCTGACTTGAAAAAAGTGGCTCGTTTAGGGCCAAAAGCCTTTGAGCAATGTGCAGGCTTTATGCGAATTTTAGGAGGAAAGAACCCGCTTGATGCGTCAAGCGTTCACCCTGAAGCTTACCCAGTGGTAGAGAAAATTTTACAAGCGACATCATCAACCCTGAGTGAATTGATGGGTAATTCAACTAAAATTCATAGCCTAAATGCCCAAAATTTTGTTGATGAAAAATTTGGTTTACCTACGGTCAATGATATTTTCAAAGAACTTGAAAAACCAGGACGAGATCCTCGTGGAGAATTTAAAACCGCCACCTTTATGGACGGTGTAGAAGAAATCAGCGATTTGAAAGTCGGAATGATTTTAGAAGGAACGGTGACTAACGTAACTAATTTCGGAGCATTTGTCGATATTGGGGTACATCAAGATGGCTTAGTGCATATTTCAATGCTGTCTAACAGTTTTGTGGAAGACCCTCACAAAGTAGTTAAAACAGGCGATGTCGTGAAGGTAAAAGTGCTAGAAGTTGATGCTCCACGCAAACGTATCGCCTTAACAATGCGTTTAGACGATAAACCGACAGATAAAACCGATCAAACAAGCGGTCAAATTCGCAAAAAATTTGACAAATCTGACCGCTTTAATGCTCAGAAAAAGCGTCAATCTTTTGGCAATAATGCTTTTGCTGATGCGTTGAAAGGTTGGAAGAAGTAAAAAAGTCGGGCTAATGCCCGATTTTTTTATATGTACCACATTCTATTTGAATAGCCTTTATCACGTACAATAAACTTTATCGGCAATAACAGAAAAAGAGGAATTAGTTTAACTTTCATTCAGGGCAATAATTCTATCTGCCGATTGAATGGTAGATTGTCTATGAGCAACAAATAATTGTTGTTTTTGTCCGCTGGACAAATTATTCCCCAACTCTCCTAATAAGGTTTCATAATTCATCGGCATTGCCATAATATCATTGTGAATATCCGTTCACGATGCAAAGAAAGAATTTTTAAATTAAATACAATATCAATCAAATTCCCCATTCTGGAAGAGAAAGAGCCCCGATAAGCATTAAAGGCAACAAACATCCCCAATGTCATCACATTTTCAATCACCATTGTTGCCCCAATCCATAAAATCAGAATTTGCTCAATGGTGGAAATAAAAGTATGAATACCTGAAAACAGCATATCGAATTTGGTGACTTTAATTGAGGTATTAAAAACATCAGAATTTAATGACATCCACTGTTCTTGTCGTTTATTTTCTAATCCTAATGATTTTAATGTCGTAATACCATACAAGGTTTCCATAAAATGAGAATAGGCTTTTGCACCTTTAATAATCTGCTCTTCATTCAATTGGCGATAAATTAAATAAGTAACCATTCTAAGAATAAAATAGATAAAGGGAAAGGCTAATACTAACTGCCAAAACTAATAAATAAAATAAATGCAGTAAAAATAACGAAAGAAATGGAAAAGACTAACCATGCAGGTATTCGGCTAAAGAGCACAGCAGTGCTTTTCCATTTCTGATAATTTAAGGCTTCTTGACGGAACATTATTGATCTTTTACCAATATACATTTCTTATTAATATAAGAAAAAATATACTTAGTTATGAAAGAAATTGCAGTAATAGTACAAATAATAAAGATTTCACCTCCAGGTATTGGACTTTTGAATTCTAAAAAGTGAATAGCTAAATAAACTAATAAAGCATTTATTATAAGTTCATAAACTATTTTTAAGGCTTTATTCATAATCAGGATGTCTCCATGCCTCTGGATTATCGTACATATAGTTACCAACAGGTTTTAATGCTACTGCTGCAGCAACTGATATTCCTCTAGAAGCAACGGCACCTATTCCAGATGCGCTTGCGATTGCTCCTACGGCATTACCTCCTACAAATGATATCCAATTTGAAAAGCTTTCTCTAGAAATTCTAGCTTTTTCTTGGTCTTCTCTCTCCCACTCCCCATTACAACCCGGACAGTTAGGATCATAATCATATCCTGAATTCCCACCTGAAACATGGTGTAAACAGCAACTGTTTGTCAGTTCTTTCATAAATGTTCTCCTGTGAAAGTGGTGATTTACATGTACCTAGTGTATAAGTACAGGAATAATTCTATGAAATTGATAATCATTGTCAATTACACATTGTTAATTTATTGTAAAAATGTGATATATATCACACAATGACTGACTTTGATTGGAAAACATTGATATGGAGAATAGAGAGCTTTGAAGGAAGGTATGGCTGAAAGTATATAGAATAAGCAGAAATAGAAGTGCTTTTATAGTAGAAAGCGGTCGCTTTTTGTAAAAATTTGCAAAATTCTAACAGAAAACCACCTCTTGCTTAATGTTTTCTTGCCAAGTTAGCGCAGAAAAATTTTCTTAGCCAACCCAAACAAATTTAATAATGAACAGCAATGAAACCTCGGAAACTGCAGGGTTGATCTCTTTAAATCGCCCCGTACAGGCTTTCATAATACATTAGCTGATAAAGCCGAAAGTGATTCCTTCGGTAATCAAGTAGGCATCATAGAGGTAGTGATGAAGGTGGCGTTTCTGTTCCATTTACTTGTGAGGGTTAAATATAACTTTCGGAAATATAGCCGGATTTAGGTGCAGAGAGGATAATCGGGTGTGCTTGCATCACTAACTCGCCTACAACAGTTTCACGGCGAGTATAACTGCCAAAACTAATAAATAAAATAAATGCAGTAAAAATAACGAAAGAAATGGAAAAAACTAACCAAGCAGGAATTCTGCTAAATAGTACTGCAGTGCTTTTCCATTTCTGATAGTTTAAGGCTTCTTGACGGAACATATTAAAAAATCTTTATGTTGAGTCTTTTTCGAAAAGCTAATGCATAAAGGAATGCTATTATGGAAACAATAAGCCATTTTTCTATTCCATTTATATGGAAATATATATCTAATAAAATAGATATAGTTGGAATTAGTATTATCCAAATAACCAAAATCAATATGTTAATTAGGTTTCTTACATTCATAGTATATATTACTTATAAGGATTGATTAGATCACTGAATGGAACATCATAATCAGGATGCCTTGCACTCTCAGGATTATCATATATTGTGCCAGCGATAAATCCATCAAAATCAGCTCCTCCATTGCCAGCAAGAATTGATACCCCTAACCTAGCACCTGTTGCAGCACTAATAGCTGTTCCTACAGCTCCACCTATCCAAGCTCCTATTCTTACTACTGTTTCTCTTGAAATTCGATCTTCCTCCTCCCATTCTCCATTACACCCAGGACAATTAGGATCTCCATTCCATCCCCAACCACCAGAGACATGATGTAAACAACAACTATTTGTAAGCTCTTTCATAACTTTTCTCCTAAAAAAGGTTGATAGTGTGTATTTATTGATACAATAAATACAGCACTACAATACACAAATTATATTGATTATCAATTTTATTTTTGTTAGGTTTCTAATTCAGTTCACATTTTTGTAACAAAATTCTAGGTTTTGAGGAAAGAGTTGTAATAAGGTAAACTTTTCTTATAGCTAAGAAAATACAATGTTATTTTGACCATAACTACTAAAAATAACAGGGATAAAGAGAAATGAAAAAGATAAAGGCATTTTTATTGTGGTTAGATTTGATTTTAGGCTTTGCATAATACCGAAAAGATCCGACCGCTTTAATACTCAGAAAGAGCGTCAATCCTTTGGCAATAATGCTTTCGCTGATGCGTTAAAAGGGTGGAAGAAATAGCAATCTTAATTTTTGTGTTTACAATGGACACACAGTGTGTCCATTACTCCAAATGGTTAATCATTCAATCTAGGTGTAATGGACAAAATAGTTGCTAATAATATTTTTCTTATGTTTTTAGTAACTCTTTTATAAAATGAACTTATTTGGCAGAACCTGTATTTCTAATACCGATGGATACAACTTTCCAATATGTATTTGATTGGTAGCGATACGTTTAGTTGATGCAAATCCTTCTGGCTCACCGCTATTCGGATTACAATCAAAATGTGGAAAATTACTCCCCGCAATATCTAAACGCAATCGGTGTCCTTTCTTGAAAATATTGCAACTTTCAAATGGACGGATTGTAACTTCAACAATCTCTCCTTGTTTAAGTAATTTGGGTTCTGTCCAAGAATTACGATAGCGAGCTCTGATAATACCATCGGTAATATTCATAGCATATCCTTGTGGATAATCTTTATTAGGTGGATACACATCAATCAACTTTGCTGTAAAATCGGTATCTAGTGCATCACTATCAACAAACAATTGAATTTTCACTTCACCAACGAGAGCAATATCCTCTTCTAGAACCTCCGTTTGATACACTAAAATATCACTGCGTGCTGCCAATGGCATATTATTCTGTTTAGAACCAAAAAAATCAGGTAATTCCCTCTGATCAAATGCCCCTCCTACAAAAACAGGTTTACCCGAAGTAATTGCTCCACCAATAGTAGGTATAGGATTATTGGGATCTGACTGAAAGATATGAATTGCAGGTTCAGAGAAGGATTGGCGTAAACACATATCTTTCTGTAAATACCATTTTTGTGAAACTGATTCAGGAAATGGATATTCAGTACATTGAATCCATTTACCACCATGTTGCATTTTTCCTTTTTTATTTTTTATGCCCTTTCCTCCTCCCATCATAAAGAATGAAATTTGATGATGAGATGAAACTGATTGATTCGGCTTAAGATGTTGCTCAAACCATTTAAGACGGCATTCCAGCCAATTAGTATCAACATTTCCATCAAAAGCTGCGGTTTCACCAAATTCAACATCACCACTATGAGTAACATTTCGGTCACCGTGTAACCACGATCCCATAATCAATTTTTGTGGAGAAGTTCTTCCTGAAGCACAAAATGCTTTAAAATTAGCAAGAGTTGATGGTACATAAGCATCATACCAACTAGACATAAATAAAACAGGAATATCTGGTAAGGTTTTATACCAGCCTTCAGCATATATCCCTAGCTGTTGCCAAAACTCAGTAAATACCCCCTCTTGCCACTGTTTCAATAAGTATTCTTCATATTCTGGAACATGGCGAATCGGTGAGTGACCTGATTTCCACGGCATTTGTTTAAACCATTGATGAATATTTTCTTGCTTTATAGCAGCTGCAATCAATGAATTATTTTGAGCCAATGGACTTAACTCTGCTTGTTTAAAAGCCCAAGTTGCTTGTTTAAGTTCAAAAGCTCCTCCTTGACGAATTCCACATTGATAGGAATTTGCAAATCCGCCCGAATCCAATACCATGGTTTTTAATCCTTCAGGATTTAAGCAAGCAGCAGCAAGCTGAGTATGGGCAGCATAAGATAATCCCATACTACCAATATTACCATCACACCAAGGTTGTCTCATTATCCATTCATAAGTATCAAAACCATCTTCACCTTCTCTTACGTACTTAATAAACTCTCCTTCCGAAAGATAGCGTCCACGACAATCCTGGAAAATCAATACAAAGCCACGTTGAGTAAAAGCTTCTGCCATTTCTTGTCTAGTAATTTTATGTCCGTTTAATTCAATTTCGGATCGTGAGTGTGCTGATTTATTGTAAGGCGTTCGTTCGATTACAACAGGAAAAACGTTTTGATCAAGAAGAATCGGTAAATAAATATCTGTAGCAAGATGCACCCCATCACGCATTTTTACCATTACATTTTCTAATAGTTTGAAAGATGCCATAGCCACTCCTTATTAAGAAATATAAAAGACCAATACCCTAATCAATAACCTATGTAAACTGCGAAAGTTAATAAAGCTATAGCCACCATTGCTAGCATAATAATCAATGGCCATACAAATTTAGCCCATTGTGCCCAACTCACTTGAGCTGTAGCCAAAAAAATCAATAAGCCACTTGACGTAGGGGTAATAACATTGGTTAAACCATTTCCCATTAAGAATGCAAGAACAGTTGTTTGTGGTGAAACTCCCGATAACTGCCCTACAGGTCCCATAATCGGCATAGTTACCGCTGCTTGTCCTGATGTTGATGGAATAGCGATATCAAGTAATAATTGTGAAAAAAACATGCTATAAGCCGATAGATAACTTCCCCCAGAACCAATAGAATCAACAAGATAATAAATAACAGTGTCAAGTACTTTACCTTTACTTAAAACTATTTCTACTGCAGTCGCCAAGCCAATAAGAATAGCTGCAATCATCACTTTTTTCATTCCACTAACAAATGCATCAGCGGCTTCACTTGCTCTCATTCCTGCAATAGCAGCAAAAATTATACTGAGGAATATATAATAACCAGATAAGGCACTACTTTTCCACTTCCACTCATTAGATGCATACACCATAAATACTACCCCGATGATTAATACTATAAGCATGGCTGTATGTTTATTTGAAAGAGGTTTACTTTCGAAAGTAACAGAGATAGGTTGGAAATTATTGTGTAAACGTTCTTGTCTAGCTTTCCACAACACAAAGGCAATACCAATTGCCATCATCACAAAATAAGTTAAAACCCGCAAGCTAATCCCGCTAAACACTGGTAAACCAAGTAGCGGTTGTGCAATTGAAAGTGCATAAGGATTTGTTATAGAAGCAAGATATCCAACTTTTACTGCAATAGCAACAATCGCCAGTCCTAACACATTGCTGTACCCCAAGCGACTTGTTAATGCAATTACCATAGGTATAATCAACAAATATTCTTTAGCAAGCCCCATAAAAGTACTACCCGCTGAGAATATCACCATAATTACGGATACTAGAAGATAAATATTCCCTTTAGTTAGCACTAGAGTTCTTTCTAAGCCAGCTTCTATCACCCCTGTTTTATTCAAGATACCAAACATTCCACCAATAAAGAGTACCATAAAAATCAAACCACTCTGCTTTACAATTCCTTCTGGTACTGATTGGAGTGCATCTGCTATACCCACTGGTGCAGCTTGATCTTTATTTTTAATAGCCAATGAGGAACTCACAATATTTGTTGCAGATATAGGTTTTTCAATCACTTGATAACTATTAGGCACCACAAGTTTATCTTTACGTTGATATTCTCCTGAGGGTAAAACAAAGGTCATCACCATCGTGATAATAACAATCAGCATCATCATAACAACTGGACTCATACCTGCTCTTTTCGTTTTTATTACTTCGCTCATAAAATCTCCTTTTGTATTATATTTACTTTTTATACCCTAACAGGGTAGAAATTTTCTCTGCCGCCTGTTTCATCTCAGTAATAATCTGCACTAATTTCGCATCCTCTGCTCTTACATCTGGAATACTCATACTAAAACTTGCAATACATTGTCCTTGAGTATTAAAAATAGGTACTGCAATAGCACAAACTCCCTGAGTCAATTCGCCTTTTGAAATGGATAAACCATCTTGCTGTATCTGTGAACAATCTCGCTCCCATTGCTGAATTTGCTCCTGAGAACAAGTCACCAGAAAGCTTTCTCTTACAGATTGTTCTGCAAAAGCTAATAGCAACTTACCAGCAGCTCCTGCACCTAACGGACGACGATTACCAACCATACTACGTACCTGTAAAGATTGACTAGAAACTTTTCGCCAAATTTGTACCACTTCATTATTTTCAATCACACGCAACTGTAAATTTTCATTAAATAATAAACTTAATCTTTCGCTTACATTCTCAACCGCTTGAATAAGTGATAGTTGATTATGCACAGCTTGCCCGAGAATTAATAATTGATGCCCTAATTGATAACTACCATCTTTGGTTTGATAGATAAAGTGATGTTCAGTCAAAGTACAAAGAATCCTAAATGTTCTTGATTTATTTAGCTCTGATAGACGAGCTAACTCACTTAATCCCTTATTAGGAAATTTTGCAATAATGTTTAGTAATTTGAGTGTTTCAGCCACACAGCTAATCGTATTTTGTTTTGTCATAATTGGTTTACCAGATAAACCGATGGTTTATTTTTAATAAATGAAAAATACTCTAACAGGAAAACATTTCAACAACATTGTTAAATAAATGTGAATTAATTCACAAAATAATTACAAATAGATGAATTTGATTAGAAAGGAAATGATTTGAATATATGAATGGGTTTGATCTTCTACACAAATTCTCAAGCTCAACTTCCCCCAACGGAGTTTTAGCAATGCGATTTCAGTGTAACGATTCAGATCTTGCCCCACCTTTATTTACTGTAACTTCTTCGACATACTTATCAATCAATTCAGCAAACGTCATTTTAGGCACTGGACTATATTCCCCCTGCCTCAATTTGACTTTCAATGGACAAAGCCCAACGACTTGCTTCTGTTTTTGTGGAAAACGTTGCTGATTTCCTGATTCCATTTTTAACTATTTCAGCTCGCCATTTATCCCCACGTTTTCTAAATGTAGCCATCTTGTCGTTCTCCCATTTTGGCGTAATTTGTGGCGTAAATTTGGCGTAATTAAATCACAAATCAAAACAAAAAAGAACAAATAAAGAGCAATATACAGAATATAAAAACAGTGGTTATAAGATCATAAAAACGCTTGAAAGTCTTGTATCACAAGGATTTGAATAAAATAAAAAAGCCTAGTCAATTTGACTAGGCTTTATCACTTGGTGCTCTGGGCGAGACTCGAACTCGCACATCCTCTGGACACTACCCCCTCAAGATAGCGTGTCTACCAATTCCACCACCAGAGCGTAAATTTATTACTGAGGAATATCACTATTTTCTGTCTTAGCTGGAACTTCTTGTTTCTGCTCCACTTGGCTTAAGTCACCAAATTGACTGGTTGGAGCTTTAGTATCGCTGTTTAAATTGCCAATTACCAAACTAAGACTAAAGAAGATAACTGCTAATAATGCGGTTGTTCTTGATAAAAAATTTGCAGAACCTGCTGAACCAAATACTGTTCCAGCCGCACCAGCACCGAAAGAAGCACCAGCATCTGCACCTTTACCTTGTTGAATTAAAATAAATCCAACAATCAATAAAGCAACAACAAGATAAGCAATTGTAAGTAAATTAATTAACATTGTTTTCTCTTAAATTCGTTCAAAATAAAATTCCGCAAATGCGGAATTAGTTTCGATGGGTGGAATAATATAGATTTCCTGAATTTGTTGCAAGGGGATTTTGATAAAACCCCATTATTCGATTTATTTTTCAGCATTGTATGCTTTTTTAGTCGCATTATAACTTCGCTTGGGTGTTGTAAGCGGTGTGATTTTCGCTAAATTTTGCAAAATTTGTGGATTAGGTGACCACAGTAATTCTGGCAATTTATTGCTTAAATCTTGCATAAACTGCTGATAGCTTGCCTGTTTTTTACTAATATCCGTCAGCTGCATTTCCCATTGTGCTGTCATATCAGGTAAGGTTGCTACATCAGGTAAAGAGGCTATAAGTGTTCTCCCTGCTTCTGTACTATGAATGTTCCGCCCTTTTTTAATTAAAAAGCCACGTTTAAATAAAAGCTCTATAATGCTGGCACGAGTGGCTTCCGTTCCCAACCCGTCTGTTTCTCGCAAGATTTTTTTGAGTTGTTTATCTTGCACAAAACGAGCAATACCAGTCATTGCAGAAAGCAAGGTTGCATCGGTGAAATAACGTGGCGGTTGGGTCTTTTTGGCAACAATTTCTCCTTGTTCGCAATGGAGCTGTTGATCTTTTTTTACAACAGGTAAAAGAGGTTCTAGCACTTCTTCACTATCTTCTTTACCCAATAAAGATTTCCAGCCAGCAACGATTAAATTGCGAGCTTGAGCAACAAAAACACCACCAGCAATACTTAAAGAAATTTTCCCTTTACGATATTCAGCATCGGGGCAAAATTGCAATAAATATTGACGAGCAATTAAATGATAAATTCTTCGTTCATTTTCAGTTAAATGCACGTTTCCCTGACGCATTGTTGGGATAATTGCGTGGTGAGCTTCAACCTTACTATCATTCCAACAGCGATTTTTTATTTCAGGATCAACCGCCGTAGGTTTTTCCGCATATTCATTCAAATGATGAGCGATCGCAGCCATTACTTTATGTCGTTGGGCAAAATGCTCTACGGGCAAATAACGATTATCCGAACGTGGATAAGTAATCAATTTATGGGTTTCATACAGCTTTTGGCAAATATCTAATACGGCTTGTGCAGAAAGCCCAAAACGGCGAGCAGCATCAATTTGTAATGCCGATAATGAATAAGGCAAAGGAGCTGTTTCGTTCTCTATTTTATCTTGATATTCCGTCACTAAAGCGGGCTGTTCAGTAATACGTTTTACCACATTTTCCGCTAAGGCTTTTGATAATACCCGCCCATCATCATCTTGATAATCTTCACACGCTTTGCTTGGTTGCCATTGTGCAGTAAATCGCTCTTGGGTTTCAGGTACAACAATATGTGCCAAGACTTCATAATAATCTTTCGGCTCAAAATGTTCGATTTCAAAATCACGCCGAACAATTAACCCTAGCACTGGCGTTTGTACCCGTCCGACAGAAAGCACGCCTTTGTAACCTGCTCTTTGTCCTTGAATGGTATAAGCCCTAGTCATATTGATACCATAGAGCCAATCGGCTCTTGCTCGTGCTAATGCCGATGTTGCAAGCGGTATGAAATCGCGATTAAATTGCAATTTTTCTATTGCTTTTTTAACCGCACTTGGATTGAGATCACTAATCAGGCAACGCTGAATTTGTGATTTTTTTTCACTAGGAAGGTTAAGATAACCAAATACTTCATCGACCAGTAGCTGCCCTTCACGATCAGGGTCGCCAGCGTGAATTAAACTATCGGCTTGCTTAATCAATTTCTCCACAACTCTAAATTGTTTAAGCGTTTGTTTTTTCGGAATTAATTTCCATTGTTGTGGAATAATGGGAAGATGCTCTGTTTGCCAACGTTTAAAACGTTCATCATAAACATCAGGTTCAGCTTGCTCCAACAAATGCCCGATACACCAAGTCACAACATTGCCTTCACCACATTCGATAAAACCATCTTTATTTGTATGTGGTTTTGGCAACACCTGTGCAATCGCACGACCTAGACTAGGTTTTTCGGCAATAAATAGTCTCATTACAGTGTTCCGAGTTTTACTAATGTTGGGGAAATAATAAGTGTTGGGGAAATAAATGTAAAAAATAACAAGCGGTCGGATTAGGATTACTTTTTGCAAAAATTTCCTAAAATCTTACCGCTTGTATTCAATAATATTTAGTTTACCCCTTGTGAAGATAAAATCATTTGGCAAAGTTGTGGTGGCTGTGGCAAGGTTTTATCTTTCGGTTTAGATGTTGATGGCTTAGCAGGTTCAAACCACGAATAAAGCTCATCACCACAACCATCGCCTGCTGGAACAGGTGCTTGATTTTCACAATTTGGAGCATCTGCTGGGCAAGTTAAACGCACGTGGAAATGGGAGTCGTGAGCGTACCAAGGGCGAATCTTACGCAACCACTCACGATCTTTACCTGCGGTATTACATAATTTCACTTTAATTGCAGGGTTCACAAAAATACGATCTACTCGAGGATCGGTTGCTGCTAATTTTAATAAATTCGCGTGATTTGCTGTCCATAAACGTTCATCAACCACATTTGTTGCACGATCAACCATAATAGTTGCTAAACCTGCAGGGTTGCGTGCTGTTGCATCGTCCATTGGACCGAAACGTAACCAAATATCTGCATCCAGCCCTGTTTGATGGCTTGCGTGTCCTGAAGAAAAACGCCCGCCTGCTGGCATTCCCATATCACCAATTAAAATAGGTGGAATCCCCGCATTTTTAGCTCTCTGTCCTAAAGATTGTAAATAACTCAATAATTGTGGGTGTCCATAATAGCGATTTTTAATCGAACGAATCACTTGATAACCTTCGCCTTTCAACGCTAACGGTTGAGCCCCAATAATACAGCCATTGCTATACCCACCAATAGATTGGGCTTTCCCCTGCACAGGCACACTAATTTTTTCCCAAGCTGTTGCAGACGCTAGATTTGCGGCTACGAATAAACTTGCCATAATAATGGCTTTACTCAATTTCATTTTGCTTTCCTATATAAACAAGATTTAGATCATTGACGAAACCATTCTACAATATTTCATTCATAATAAAATAGCCTTTACTTTTATTTAAACAAACGCCCACCGTCTGAAATAAATTTTTCAGCAATTTTTATAGCCCCCCATTCGTTCCAATGGTTTGTATCTGAAAAAATGGGTTTATCTTCTATAATCAATGGGTTAGGTAAATAACTTGTCAAATCAATATAATGAATCTCTGGATATTTCTGTGCTAGTTCTTCAACTCTTCGAATATAAGAAAAAGATTCTTGCATACTTTTCTCATCAGACATACGATAATTTAAATCTAGCCCTTTATTCTTTAATCTGTAAGTATTCATTAAATTTATCCCTACATTATAAGAAGAATTTATAATATAAATTTTCTTACCTTCCATAAGTAGCTTAGTTAGTGTTTTATCGAAATTAATAATAAAGTCTTTTGGTTTTTGTTTCCATTCCCCCCAGTAATTGGTAAAAACAATAGTGTCATACTTACTATAAATAGAAGAAATATGATTATTATATTCAATACATTTTTCTGGTTTATATGATTTATTTGTTGGAATATAATCAAATAGAAAATAACAAGAATCCCTTGAAATCACATCAGCAGCCCAACCTTCATTCTTCCCAACCAAATCAATAAAACTATTTAAATGTCCTGTATGCGAGTCCCCAATAAATAGAATCTTATCATCTTTTGAAATATCTCCTTTTTTACAAGAAGGTAGTAGTTTATTGTTATGACAAATTTCGGTCGGATACATCAATGATTTTTCTACTATAATAGTATCTTCACCTATTTTTATATATCTATATAACCCAAATAAAATTGCAGAAGGTATAATATAAAAATAAACAAATGATTTCTTGAAACCTAAATTATTTCTTCTGATCGGATTTTCAATAAAATAGAACGTAAAAATAGATAATAATACAGTTATACTGATTACCACTAACAACCAGTTCGTAGGAATTTCATAAGTTCCATAAACATAACGAGCATAAGCTAATAAGACCCAATGCCAAAGGTATAAAGAAAATGATATTTTTCCTATAAATACTAGCCCTTTATTCGATAATAATCGACAAACCACATTATCTGCTTGCCCTGTAAAAATGAGTAATGCCGTTAGTAAACAAGGAATCAATCCCGAAATAGCAGGGAACAGAGGTAGATCTTTATCAAAAAAAACAAAGCAAGCTAATAGTAAAAGTAATGAAACAAACGATAATATATTAGACAATGGATGATTAAAACTTTTTGGTTTTATTTTCAGCACATATATTGCTAGTATGGATCCGACTAATAGCTCACCCGCTCTAAGATGGAATAAATAATATCTATCCAACCCTATTTCTATAAATTGGGATAGCATTGAAAAAACAATTAAAACAAATAGAATATAAAAAATCTTATTAACAAGATATTTATTTCTTAAAATACATATCAATACAATAGGGAATATAAAATAAAACTGTTCTTCAACTGCCAAAGACCAGAAGTGGAGTAATGGTATTTCATTTGTATCATCAAAATACCCATTTCTCCTAGCAAAATAGAAATTTACAATAAATTTTATTGATTCAAGAGCACTTCTAGCAAGGTTAATTTGATTTCCTTTGTCAAATAAAAATAAACCTAGAAAAATTGCAGAAAACATAACAAAAAAGAATGCAGGAAGAATTCTACGTATCCTTTTTTGATAAAAATGACTAAATGTGAAGTTATTATTAATAAGATCCGTATAAATAATTGATGTAATTAAATATCCTGAAATTACAAAAAATATATCAACACCTAAAAAACCTCCAGGTAGCCATTGATGATTGATATGAAATAAGATAACTGAGAGTATAGCAATTGCTCTTAATCCATCAATATCATTCCTGTGTTGCATTATGTTATGCTGTTTTACATTGTCCATCATCGTAACATTACCTTTATGGTCAATCCTTATTTTTAATAGTGTCCTTAATATGACACAGATATAATACTAAAATTTGCCATTCTACTTTCTCTCCTTCCTTTTATCAATCTCAAAGAATTTTTGCAAAAGCGAATAAAATTCAACCATTCGTATTCTCTTTAAGCTTTGTTCAATAAATTTAATTTGACATTGAAATAATAAAAAGTTATTTCTATACACGTTTTTCGCTGTTAAGCGGAAGAAAGTTATAATTGCTCAAACTAGCATTATAGCGGGAGAGGCGCAACATTCAGGTAACTTACTTTAGGGAACTAGACCGTTTGAGAGTAAGCGATGGGAATGATTGCCGAGATGTGAATTCACTAGATAGGAATGAACATCGGCTGAGCAGGTTGAATCCTATCAGCTGTCGTTTAAAACAAGGGGTTTTAAATGGAGTGCTCTTAAATTTGTTTCCCAACAATTTACTACCTACATTTTTCCTGTTTTTATTCTCATCTCTTGCATTTGTAAACACAATTCACTTTTATAATAGGAAATTTCTAATATGTCTCATCTTTCTGTGGCGAAATTTGGTGGTACTAGTGTGGCTAATTTTGATGCAATGTCTGCTTGTGCAAACATTGTAATGGCAGATGCTAATACAAAAGTTGTGGTTCTTTCTGCATCGGCTGGAGTTACAAACTACTTAGTTGAACTCGCAAATGGTTGCGATGCTAATCGCCGTAGTGAAATTTTAGATGCTGTCCGTACTATTCAATATAATATTATCAATAAGTTACAGCAACCTGATGCGGTTTCAGCACAAATTGAAGATATTTTACAGCATATTACTGGGTTAGCGGAATCTGCTAGCTTAGCAACTTCTTCTGCACTAACAGATGAGTTAATCTGCCACGGTGAGATGATGTCCACTCGTATTTTTACGCAATTACTAGCAGAAAGAAATTATCCTGCAGTATGGGTTGATGTGCGTAACGTTGTTGCTACGAATAGCCATTTTGGTAAAGCTGCACCGAATGATGAAAAAACACAACAACAAACTGATGCGGTATTAAAACCATTACTTGCTGAAGGTAAGATTGTGATTACACAAGGGTTTATCGGGCGTGATGATGAAGGAAAAACGACCACACTAGGACGTGGCGGTAGCGACTACTCTGCGGCATTATTAGCAGAAGTATTAAACGCAAATGATGTGTTAATTTGGACGGATGTTCCTGGTATTTATACGACAGATCCACGAGTTGTGCCTGTTGCGAAACGAATTGATACTATTAGTTTTAACGAAGCAGCTGAAATGGCAACCTTTGGTGCTAAAGTACTTCACCCAGCTACCTTATTACCTGCGGTGCGTAGCAATATTCCTGTATATGTGGGTTCAAGTAAGGCTCCTGAACAAGGTGGAACTTGGGTAACTCGTGATCCACAACCACGCCCAACTTTCCGAGCATTAGCATTACGCCGTAATCAAATTCTACTAACACTCTCTAGTTTAAGTATGCTACACGCTCAAGGTTTCTTGGCAAATGTATTTGCAATTTTAACTAAACATAAAATTTCAGTTGATGTGATCACAACGTCAGAAGTAAGCGTTGCGATTACATTGGATAAAACAGGTTCAGCATCTTCTGGCACAGATATGTTATCTGAAGAGCTACTAACTGAACTTCGTCAATATTGCAATGTTCAAGTAGAAACTGATTTAGCGTTAGTGGCTATTATCGGTAACAATTTGCATACTCAATCGGGTATTGCAAAACAGTTATTTGACACATTAGCTCCTTATAACGTTCGTTTAATTGGCTATGGTGCAAGCACAAACAACGTTTGTACACTTGTTCAAAACCACGAGGCAGACGAGATTATTCGTGCATTGCACGCAGCATTGTTTGAGTAAATAATAATATTTTCAGATAACTAATATCAAAAGTAGAAGATCACAAATTGTGGTCTTCTATAAATCCCGATCTAACTTTTCACATCTCTAATAATAATTCATTATTACTTAGTTAGTTTTGTTATTTTAATTTCAAAAATAGTCTGTATATTTCCATATAAGTTTTAGTTATTAAAATATTAAGGAATTGGATTTATGCGTTTTTCTAAATTAGTTGTATCTTTAAGCTTACTAGGTTCAGCATCTCTTGCTTTTTCTGCACCTGCTAATACTTTAGTAAACTGTATTGCTACACCACCAATGAAACTTAGCCCAGCTATAACAAATGATGCTAACGATTTTAATGCAAGCTCACAACAGGTTTATAATCGACTTGTTGAGTTCAAAGCAGGTACTTTGGAAATTGAGCCAAGTTTAGCTGAACGTTGGGAAATTAGTGAAGATGGATTAACCTACACTTTTCATTTGCGTAAAGATGTTAAATTCCATACCAACAAAATATTTTCACCTACTCGAACGCTTAATGCAGATGATGTAATTTTCTCTTTCCTACGACAAGCAGATAAAAATCATCCCTACCATACAGTTTCAGCTGGTACATATTTCTATTTCAACTGGATGAACTTACATAATATTCTAAAAAATGTCGAAAAAGTTGATGACTACACCGTAAAAATCACCTTAAACCAACCAAATACTCCTTTTATTACTACGCTTGCGATGGATTTCTTATCTATTTATTCTAAAGAATATGCAGATCAGCTACTTGAGAAAAATACACCTGAATTATTAGACCAACAACCTATTGGAACAGGCCCATTTGTATTTCAAGTTTACCAAACAGACCACGCAGTACGCTATCAAGCTAATAAAGATTATTGGAAAGGTAAAGCGGATATAGAACGTCTTATCTTCAGTATTACCCCCGATGCGGGAACTCGTTATGCTAAGTTAAAAGCCGGGGAATGTGATGTAATTGATTTCCCTAATATCTCAGACATTGCACAAATGAAAAACGATCCAAAAGTCAATTTACTTGAGCGTGAAGGGTTAAATTTAGCCTACATTGGTTTAAATACAACCAAAGATGCACTAAATAACGTGAAAGTTCGTCAAGCATTGCAGCATGCTACTGATAAAAAAGCAATAGTTGATGCGGTTTATCAAGGGGGAGGAAGTGTAGCCACCAATCCTTTTCCTGATGCTGTTCTTGGTTATAACACAAACCTACAACAGTATGAATTTAATTTAGACAAAGCAAAAAAACTACTCACAGAAGCAGGATATCCTGATGGATTTGAAACAGAAATCTGGGTTCAACCAGTAGTTCGCCCATCTAACCCTAATCCACGCCGTACAGCTGAAATTATTCAGGCTGACTGGGCAAAAATTGGCGTGAAAGCAAAATTGGTAACGCACGAATGGGCAGACTTTAATAAACGGACTCGTGAAGGAGAGTTCTTTGCTGGTACTTACGGTTGGACAAGTCGTAATGGTGATCCTGATAATTTCTTATTCCCACTACTAAGTAAGTCAAATATTCCAGGTACTAACTATTCACGTTGGACTGATGATACCTTTGAAAACTTGCTAAACCAAGCAGTTCAAACACAAGATCGAGCTGAACGTATTAAACTCTATCAACAAGCTGTAGATATTTTCCAACAGAATACACCAATTATTCCTCTAGCTCACTCAATCAATTACGTTCCTCTAAGTAAGAGAGTTCAAGGTTTCACACAAAGTCCATTTGGCTATACTGCCTTTTACGGAGTCAAATTATCAGAATAGGGATTTATATTGCTAACAATCCTTTCTCACTTTATTAAAAAAGGGATACAGAGTATTGATGTAATGGACAAAAATGTGGGATTTTGTCCATTTTCTAGCAACAAATTTGTCTATTACCCCTCCACCTCAATGAATAAACGCAAAAAACCGCAAGCTATCTCTAACTTGCGGTTTCCTTTTCATAATACCCTGATGGTGTCCTACTCTCACATGGCGAATCACCACACTACCATCGGCGTTACTGCGTTTCACTTCTGAGTTCGGTATGGAGTCAGGTGGGACCACAGCACTACGGCCATCAGGAAAATCCTGTTTTATCTATCTTATCTCTTAGCTATCTCTAGCCTCGTTCTTTCTTTAAAATCATAAACAAGCTGTTACCTGAGCTATCCTCTCAACTTCTCTCTCTGAGTATCTTAGTCTCTATTCCTAGT
>NZ_LEKM01000203.1 GCF_009761375.1 Ursidibacter arcticus
AAAATAAAATCTGTTATTTTTCAATTGGTTATAATTTTTCTTGTAGGGACGCACTGAGTGCGTCCGAATGAAAAAAGACTTTGTCAATAATCTGGATCCCCTGATTAAAGGGGATTTTTTATTTTCTCTCTGCTTTAATTTACAAATTTCTGTAAGAATCTCACCGCTTGTTGCTGTTTTATAGTATCCTTTCTGCTTTAGTCATTCCTTTGTAAGAGAGTATTTCCTTTGAGTAAACGCCGATTAACCCAAAATCAACAACGTCGTATTCAATCTAATCATCATAAAAAAATCAGTAAAAAAGAATTTGAGTGGCAAGATGAAATGCTTGGCGAGATTCAGCAAGGTATTGTCGTTACTCGCCACGCCAAACACGCTGATGTGGAAACGGAAAGCGGTGAGATTTTTCGTTGTAATTTACGCCGTACACTAAAGAATGTTGTTGTGGGAGATGTGGTTTCTTGGCGGTTAGGAAATGAGCAATTACAAGGAATAAGTGGTGTCATTGAAGCGATTTATCCACGCAAAAATGAATTAAGTCGCCCTGATTATTATGATGGTATCAAAGTAATGGCGGCAAATATTGATCAAATTATTATTGTGTCTGCGGTATTACCCCAACTGTCGTTGAATATTATTGATCGTTACTTGGTCATTTGTGAAAATGCGAATATTCCCGCTTTGATTGTGTTAAATAAAATTGATCTGCTTGATGCTCAAGCTCGTCAAGAAGTCGAAAAACAGCTGGCAATTTATCAAAAAATTGGGTATCAAACGCTCTGTTTATCGGCAGATAGTGGTGAAAATATGGCAACATTAGATGCTTATTTAGCACAAGGTACTTCTATTTTTGTTGGGCAATCAGGGGTTGGAAAATCAAGCTTAATTAACCGCTTATTACCTGAAGTAAATGCTCAAACAGGGGCTGTTAGTGATACTTCAGGGTTAGGGCAACATACGACTACTGCCTCTCGTTTATATCATCTACAACAAGGGGGGAATTTAATTGATTCACCCGGAATTCGTGAATTTGGATTATGGCATTTAGAACCTGAACAGATTACTCAAGGCTATCGCGAGTTCCAATCTGTATTGGGGACTTGCAAATTCCGAGATTGTAAGCATAAAGATGATCCTGGTTGTGCAGTGCGAGAAGCGGTTGAATTGGGTAAGATTGATTCTGTTCGTTTTGAAAACTATCATCGTTTAATTGAAAGTCGTGAAGAAACAAAAAGCCAGCGACATTTTCGTAAAGAGGATTTGTAAAATTGTAAATCTAAAATTTGCAAATCATTTTCATTTGCTTAATTTCCGAGAAAGTATATAATAGAAAGTGCGTAAGGCCATAACTTTTTTAAGGAGATTAAAATGAAAAAAATAGTCGCGCTCTTAGGTACAATTTTACTTGCTGCTACACCATTGTCAGCAAAACAATTTAAAGTTGTCACAACCTTTACTGTTATTCAAGACATCGCTCAAAACGTAGCGGGTGATAAAGCAGTGGTGGAATCTATCACTAAACCAGGTGCTGAAATCCACGATTATCAACCGACCCCGCAAGATGTTGTAAAAGCACAATCTGCCGATTTAGTGCTTTGGAATGGAATGAATTTAGAACGTTGGTTTGAGCGTTTCTTCACTCAAGTGAAAGATAAACCAGCGGTAGTAGTAACAGAAGGTATTACCCCAATTTCAATTTATGAAGGTCCATATAAAGATATGCCAAACCCACACGCTTGGATGTCTACCAAAAATGCCTTAATTTATATTGAAAACATTCGTCAAGCATTGGTGAAGTATGACCCAGAGAATGCAGAAGCCTATAATAACAATGCAAAAGCTTATGCAGCAAAAATTACTGCGTTAGATGAGCCACTTCGTGCAAGACTAAATAATGTGCCTGAAGCACAGCGTTGGTTAGTAACTAGCGAAGGTGCATTCAGCTATTTAGCACAAGATTATGGCTTTAAAGAACTCTACTTATGGCCGATCAATGCAGATGCTCAAGGCACTCCGCAACAAATCAAAAATGTTATCAAGAAAGTACGTGAGCATAAAATTCCTGTCGTATTTAGCGAAAGTACAATTTCTGATAAACCTGCAAAACAAGTCGCAAAAGAAACAAAAGCGAAATACGGTGGCGTGCTTTATGTAGATTCTCTATCTACTAAAGAAGGTGCTGTACCAACCTATATCGATCTATTAAATGTTACTGTAAGTACCATTGTAAAAGGTTTCGAAAAATAATAGGTTGTAATCAATGAGAGATCACGTAAGTTCGCTTTCTGTTAAAGATGTTACTGTACGTTATAACAATGGGCACACAGCCATTCACGATATTACCTTTGACCTAAATGGTGGCACTATTTGTGCATTACTTGGGGTCAATGGTAGTGGAAAATCAACTTTATTTAAAAGCATTATGGGGTTAGTAAGCCCCCAAGGGCAAATTCATATCTGTGGTATGCCTGTTAATCAGGCATTAAAGCAAAATTTGGTTGCCTATGTGCCGCAAAGTGAAGAAGTGGATTGGCAATTTCCTGTTTCAGTTTATGACGTAGTAATGATGGGACGCTATGGTTATATGAACTTCTTACGCTTGCCAACAGCGTTAGACAAGCAGAAAGTGCTTGATGCAATGGAGCGAGTCAATATTGCTCACTTGCGTGATCGCCAAATTGGTGAGCTTTCTGGTGGGCAAAAAAAGCGTGTTTTTCTTGCCCGAGCCTTAGCACAAGAAAGCCAAATTATTTTGCTAGATGAACCTTTTACAGGGGTTGATGTAACCACTGAAAACGCAATTATGGATCTATTGAAACAATTGCGAAATGAAGGGCATCTTATTCTTGTTTCCACACATAATCTAAGTTCTGTTCCCAGTTTTTGTGACCAAGCAGTAATGATTAACCGAACCGTTCTTGCAACAGGTGCGATTGAGACGACTTTCACGCCTGAAAATCTAGAACGAGTGTTTGGCGGAGTATTGCGTTATCAACATTTTCTTGCGGAGCAACCAGATCAACGCAAGGAATTGTAATGATTGAATGGTTACTTGAACCTTTCTCTTATGATTATATGTTTAAAGCCATAGTGGCAAGCGGTGCGATAGGAGCAGTCTGTGCTTTTCTTTCAGCTTATTTAATGTTAAAAGGCTGGTCGTTAATTGGTGATGCACTTTCTCATGCTGTCGTTCCGGGTGTTGCTTTGGCATACGCATTTTCATTACCTTATGCGATAGGGGCGTTTTTTTCAGGCTTTATTGCAACTATTGCTATTTTAGCGATCAAATCGGTTACCAAATTAAAAGAAGATGCCATTATTGGTTTTATTTTCAGTACTTTTTTTGCTTTTGGGTTACTGATTATTTCTATCAATCCAACATCAGTAAATGTGCAGTCTATTATTCTTGGTAATATTTTAGGTATTGCCGATGAGGATATGTTACAGGTTGCTATCATTCTTGGGGTTTCACTCTTTTTTCTGATTATTTATTGGAAAGATTTATTACTTGTCTTTTTTGATGAAGTGCAAGCAAAAGCAGTCGGTATTTCACCTATTCGACTTAAAATTCTATTTTTCTCTCTGCTCAGTGCTTGTATTGTAACTGCTCTACAAAGCGTTGGGGCAATTTTAGTCATTGCGATGGTGGTTACCCCCGGGGCAACTGCTTACTTACTGACGGATAGATTTGGAAAATTACTGATTATCTCAATTATTCTTGGTGGCGTAACTGGTTCCGTTGGAGCTTATTTAAGTTATTTTGCAGATGGTGCAACGGGTGGATTTATTGTTTCATTACAAACGCTGATTTTCCTAATCGCCTTTTTCTTTGCACCTAAATATGGATTATTACCCCGTAAATTTGCAAAAAAATCACCGAAAGTAACCGCTTACGGAGAGAACAATAATGTTTGATACCGTTATAAATTGGTTTGCTGAACCACTTTCATATCCTTTTATGCAACAAGCGTTAATTGTCGCTTTGGTTGTCGGTGTCGTTTGTGCAACCTTATCGTGCTATTTAGTCTTGAAAGGTTGGTCATTGATGGGCGATGCGATCTCTCACGCTGTATTACCTGGTATTGTCATCGCATATTTACTTGCTATTCCATTAGCAATAGGGGCGTTTGTCTCTGGGATATTTTGTGCTGTTGCCGTAGGCTATCTTAAAGAAAATAGCCGTATAAAAGAAGATACTGTAATGGGGATTGTTTTCTCTGGAATGTTTGCATTTGGGTTAGTCTTATTTACTAAAGTACAGACTGATCAGCATTTAATGCATATTCTGTTTGGCGATTTACTTGGTATTACCGCAGAAGAATTTCGTCAATCGTTATGGATTGCATTTACTGTATTGCTTGTTATTTTAATAAAGCGTAAAGATCTATTGCTTTATTGCTTTGATCCTAGTCACGCAAGAACAGTTGGACTAAATAATAAAGTATTGCATTATGGTTTATTAGTGCTACTTGCATTAGTTATCATCAGTGCAATGCAAGTAGTCGGCGTTATTTTAGTTGTTGCGATGTTAATTACTCCGGGGATTACAGGATATACCCTAGCAAAACGTTTTGACCGAATGTTACTCATTGCGGTTGGGACATCGTTGTTGAGTGCCTTTTGGGGTGTCTTCCTTAGTTTCCACTTTAATGTGGCGACAGGACCTACCATTATCTTGCTACAAGCGGGCTGTTTCTTGATTAGTTTTGCGATAAGTAAATTACGTTAAATTATTCAACCTATCTTAAAGTAGCTTCTACATTCATATTACTAGCCTCTATTTGAGGCTCAGATTATTGACAAAGTCTTTTTTCATTCGGACGCCAGCGTGGCGTCCCTACAAGGAAAGTTATAACTAATTGAAAAATAACAGATTTTATTTTGTTGTGTAGGGACGCCACGCTGGCGTCCGTTTATTGAATACAACAAATTAGGGTTTGTCAGCGGTCTGGACCGACTAAAACAGTCGGTTTTTTATTGCTGAAAAAAAACCAAAGGCATAAGATATTC
>NZ_LEKM01000204.1 GCF_009761375.1 Ursidibacter arcticus
ATCAAGGGGAAATTTAATTTCCCCTCAGACTGATGACAAACCCCAATTTGTTGTATCCAATTAACGGACGCCAGCGTGGCGTCCCTACATAACAAAATAAAATCTGTTATTTTTCAATTAGTTATAACTTCCCTTGTAGGGACGCCACGCTGGCGTCCGAATGAAAAAAGACTTTGTCAATAATCTGAACGCAGGAAATTTCCTGCGTTTTTGCTACTTGAGATACTTAGAATAACTTTCTTGATGTTTCAAATAGCTCTTCTTTAAATGGACGACGCATATTGGTAATTGCATCAATAATGTCGTGGTGAACGAGTTTTTCGTTTTGAATACCTACACAACGTCCGCCGTAACCTTGGAGTAATAACTCAACGGCATATACGCCCATACGAGATGCTAAGATGCGGTCGAAAGCACAAGGGGCACCACCACGTTGAATATGTCCTAATACGGTTGCACGAGTTTCGTGTCCGAAACGTTCTTCAATTTCTCTTGCAAGCTCGTGAACATTGGTCATCATTTCTGTAATTGCAATAATGGCGTGGCGTTTTCCTTTTGCGAAACCTTGACCGATATTACGCATTAGTGATTCTTTATCTAAGCCTTTTTCTGGTACGATGATATATTCACAACCACCTGCTAAAGCGGCATTGATAGTTAAGTCACCACAGTGGCGTCCCATAATTTCAACAATGGAGATACGTTGGTGAGACGTTGATGTATCACGCAAGCGGTCAATTGCTTCTAGGGCAGTCTCTAATGCTGTTTGGAAACCGATTGTATAATCTGTTCCTACAATATCATTATCAATTGTACCAGGTAAACCGATACAAGCGATGCCATATTCTTCAGTGAGTAATTTTGCACCCATATATGAACCGTCACCGCCGATTACAACAAGAGCATCAATTTCGTATTTCTTTAAGGTTTCTACTGCTTTTTTACGCACTTCAGGATCTCTAAATTGTGGGAAACGTGCAGAACCTAAGAATGTTCCTCCACGATTAATCACTTCAGATACAGAGCGGCGTTCTAGTTGGATCACTTTATCGTGATATAAACCATAATAACCATCTTGAATACCATATACTTCTAAGCCTTCGCTTAATGCAGCACGCACTACACCACGAATAGCGGCATTCATACCTGGTGCATCACCACCACTTGTTAAAACTGCAATTTTTTTAATCATAAAAATCACCTTATCAATAAAATAATTAAACTTATAAAATAAATCAAAACTGTTGTGAAGATTACCTTATTCCGCTTTTCCGTTCTAGCAGAAATTCATAAAATCTACAATTTTTTGATCTGATTAACCCTAATCTTGCAAAATAGCTAACGTAGTATCCAGGGCATTAAAAAATTGGTTAAGATCATCGGGTACATTGTAATGAGCAAGGGATAAGCGTAAAGTTCCTGTTTGTGATAAATAACGTAAATAAGGCTTGGCACAATGCTCGCCACTGCGTAATGCTATTTTTTGCTCGGCTAAAATCGTTGCGAGATCTGCGTGGTGCTGATTGCTGAAAGTAAAACTCATCGTTGGATTAATTGCATTGCCTAGAATTTGTATATTAGGGTAGCTCTCTAAGCGTTCACGCATTTGAGTGGCTAGATGATATAAACCTTGGTTAAGCTGTTGAAAATCCCATCTTTCTAACCATTCAAGCACTTTTCCAAAGCCGATAATACCTGCAATATTTGGTGTCCCTGCTTCTAAACGATAAGGTAATTCGGCTAAAGTGAGCTGTTGCTCTGTCACATTTTGGAGCATTTTTCCACCAAAAATAAGCGGTTGGATTTGAGCTAAACTTTGCAATTTTCCCATCAGTACGCCTACACCAGTTGGACCATACATTTTGTGGGCGGAGAAAGCGTAAAAATCAGCATCTAATTTTTGTACATCAACCTGTTCAGAGCAGACTGCTTGGGCAATATCAAGAATAACTTTGGCTTCTGTATATTGACGGATAATCGGAATGAGATCTTCAACAGGCTGGCGGATACCCGTTACATTTGAAACTAAATTGAGTGCGACAATTTTAGTTCGTTTGGAAAGGGCATTTTGTAAAGCGGTTGGTTCTAGCTGATAATTTTCATTTAGCGGTAATACCACTAATTTTGCCTGTTTACGTTCCGCTAATTGTTGCCAAGGCACAAAATTAGCGTGATGTTCTGCAACGGTAATAATGATTTCATCATCGGTTTGAATTTGTTCAGAAAGTCCGTTAGCAATAATGTTAATGGCGTGAGTTGTGCCACTTGTCCAAATCACAGCATCTCGGGTAGCTACATTAAAACGTTTTGCGACTAAATCTCTAGCTTTTTCATAGGCTTGCGTTTGAGCTAAATCATATTGGCTACGGTGAACAGATCCTGCTGATTGGTAAAATTGACAAGTTTCATCAATCAATATCTGTGGTTTTAAGGTTGTGGCGGCAGAGTCTAAATAAGTCCAATCATTGCTTGGATTAAAATAGGGAAATTGTTCTCGAAATTGTGTATTTATCATCGTTGTTGTGCCTTACGGTAGAGTCGATTACAAGGGATACCATCTTTGTTGCTATCTCGCTCTTTCCAACCACATTGTTGAAAATGTTGTTGAACTTGAGTGTAGCTAAAACCACGCCTCTCCATCTCTTTGCAGCTTAATTGTTTACTACAATCGACTATCCCAAGCGGTAAGTTGTTAGGGATCTTTTGCAAATTTTGTGCGGTATCTGACCGCTTACTTGCTCGCCAATCTGCTGGATCGATAGGATTAGGATCTCGCCATAAGCCTATTTTATTTGCTTGAGCCTGTTGTTGAGCTTGTTGGTAAATAGGTTGTGTTTGACGGTATGCCCACGCCATTCCCATTTCAACTAACGCAAGATTGATATTTCTTTTATCATCATAAACTACCCCTAATGAGCGTTGGTATTTATCATAGCCCGAAATATGGATAGTTACGTTCTTCTTAAATGTTAAATTAGCCAGTGCTTGTTTGGCTCGATTGCCGAATGCTTGGGCAGACTCTGGAGCATCAATATGTTGCAGGCGAATTTTAATTGGTGTTCTCTCAAGTAAGCAGGTTAATGTGTCGCCATCGCTAATTCCTACAACTTTACACTGAATTTGGCGTTCAGCAGAAAAAGCAATTGGCGTGAAAATGAGTAAACTAAATAGAACGAGGAAGTATTTTTTCATTCACTTATCGGGGATAAAAATTAGTAAGGTGGGCTTTAGCCCACCATTTCGTAACTTATGAATTGTAAATATGGTGGGCTAAAGCCCACCCTACAAATTTTATATTATTTTAACGTGTCAGTAGTTTGACACAAAATATTGTGTCAGACTGATGACAAACCCCAATTTGTTGTATCCAATTAACGGACGCCACGCTGGCGTCCGAATGAAAAAAGACTTTGTCAATAATCTGATAATTAAACAGAATCACCTGTTTGATAAGTTTAGATAGTATCGGAAAGCG
>NZ_LEKM01000205.1 GCF_009761375.1 Ursidibacter arcticus
GGTATAAGGGGCTTTATCAGTAGCAACTTATTTGGATAAGAGCGTATTTGCTCTATAAGAAAAACAACAATTTTTATAAAAGATCGTGGCAAGTGAGCAAGAAAATGCTAGAATTGCACGCTTTAAAAATTGAACGTTCTATTTTATTAACAAATCTAGGTTGTCTATGTCTAAAGAAAATCAACAAAATAGCCCTAAACAGATTGAAAACAAGGGTGTGAAAAGTAAAGGCGTAAACAGTGCTTTATGGGTTTTATCTATTGCGTGTATTGCCGTAGCTGCAATCGGCAATGTCTATTTCGCAAGCCATTTTTCATTGATTGTACGCGTATTGTTATTAGTTGCTTTATTGGTTGTGGGTGTTGGATTAGCGGCAATCACCAACCAAGGTCAAAAAGCAATTGGTTTTATCAAAGATTCTCGTCAAGAATTGCGTAAAATCGTGTGGCCAACTCGCCCTGAAACAACACAAACAACATTGATTGTCGGTGCTATCTGTTTAGTTGTTGCATTAGCTTTATGGGGCATTGATTCTTTGATTGTTTCAATCATTACATTCTTAACAAATTTGAGGTTCTAAAATGAGCGAGATCGAACTAGAAACCAAAGAAGCAAAGAGAATGCGCTGGTATGTATTACAAGCATTTTCGGGGTTTGAAGCAAGAGTAGCGATGACTTTGCGTGAGTATATTAAACTTCATAATATGCAAGATCAGTTCGGCGAAGTGCTTGTTCCAACTGAAGAAGTGGTTGAGAATGTGGCTGGTCGCCGCCGTAAAACAGAACGTAAATTCTTTCCAGGTTATGTATTAGTTCAAATGGAAATGAACGATGACACTTGGCACTTAGTAAAAAGTGTTCCGCGTGTAATGGGTTTTATCGGCGGTACTGCAGATAAACCTGCACCAATCAGCCAAAAAGAAGCTGAACGTATTCTTAACCGAGTACAAGAAACAGCCGATAAACCACGCCATAGAAAAGAATTCCAACCAGGTGAAGAAGTACGAGTAACGGAAGGTCCATTTGCAGACTTTAATGGTACTGTGGAAGAAGTGGATTATGAAAAAGGTCGCTTAAAAGTATCTGTTTCAATCTTCGGACGTGCAACCCCTGTTGAACTTGAATTTAACCAAGTGGAAAAACACAACGGTTAATTTTAATATTTATTTATAAGTTGATTGACAATTAAACTTCGATAATCCCTAGTATTTCAGCTAGGGATTATTTGTTTTTATAAAAATTAGGGTAATTTCCGCTCTAAACGCCATAAATCCGCAAAACTGGCTCGTTGTTTGATTAAATGAGCTTGATTGCCATCAACCATTACTTCTACGGCTTGCGGACGAGAGTTATAGGTTGAAGACATTGTTGCCCCATAAGCTCCTGCTGAACGAACTGCAATTAAATCGCCTTCTGCAACGGCTAATTCACGCTGTTTACCTAAAAAGTCAGACGTTTCACAAATTGGACCAACAACATCATAAACTGCTTTTTCACGCACTAAACTCTGGTCAATTTCTATAATTTGCATATAGGCTTTATACAGTGCTGGGCGAATCATATCGTTCATTCCTGTATCCACAATCGCAAAATTACGGTCTTCATTCTGTTTGATATATTCGACTTTAGTGACCAAAATCCCTGCATTTGCAGTAATAGCTCGTCCTGGTTCTAAAATTATTTCTAAATTTGGATAAGCTTTAAGTTTATTTAGCAATGCTGCTGCATATTCCGTTGGGTGCGGAGGTGTTTCATCTGTGTAAGGCACACCTAAGCCACCGCCTAAATCTAAATGGTGTAATTCAATACCATCTTGTTTAAGCTGCTCCATTAGCACAATCAGGCGATCTGTCGCATCTAAGAAGGGTTGTAATTCAGTTAATTGCGAGCCGATATGACAATCCATTCCTGTAATTTTTACGTTCGGTAATGTTTTGGCAAAACGATAAACTTCACGAGCTTCGCTAACGCTTACGCCGAATTTATTCTCTTTTAAGCCTGTTGAAATATATGGGTGAGTATGAGCATCAACATCTGGATTAACGCGTAAAGAGATTGGTGCAATTTTGCCAAGTTGCCCAGCCACATCGTTAATTCGTTTTAACTCAGGAACAGATTCAATATTAAAGCAACGAATCCCCACTTCTAATGCTCGTGCAATTTCTTGATGTGATTTTGCCACACCAGAAAAAACTACCTTATTTGCATCTCCGCCAGCAGCAAGGACACGTTCAAGTTCTCCTTGAGAAACAATATCAAAGCCTGAACCTAAACGAGCCATTACATTTAATAACGCGATATTTGAATTGGATTTCACCGCAAAGCAGATTAAGTGTGGATGTTCACCAAAGGCATCATTAAACGCGTGCCAATGGCGTTCAAGAGTAGCTCGAGAATAGATATAAGCGGGTGTACCAAATTGTTGAATAATATCTGTAACGGCAATTTCTTCCGCAAACAGTTGCTGATGTCGATAATTAAAATGATCCATAATCTTCCGAGTATATAAATATATGTGTAAATAATTGAGATAATCACACCGCTTATATTACGGCTGTTGCTCTTGCGGTGTATTTTCTGGGAAGTAAAGTGGGCCTTTTACCCCACAAGCCGTTAATGTGATACCGCTGAACAATGCAATAATCAGTAATTTTTTCATAGCACCTACTTTAGAACTAAAAGCGACAAGCGAAATTCGCTCAAAGAATGGCGATTGTACCGAAGATAGACAAGACACGCAAAGAAAAAGCTATTTAATTGTTTGTACTTAAATAGCTTTTTCTATTACTCTTCGCTTTTTTGTTTAAACTGTTGCATTAGTTGTCGCATTTGTTGAGTATTTTGCTTAAATGCTCGGCAATAAGGGCAAAATAACAGGTGCATATTTACTGCACAGCGTTGATTAAATGCGAGCTTCTGTTCATTACCTAAAGAAATTAACTCTGTAATTTGTTTACATTTTTTCATTATTTTTTCTCCCCAAACCAACTTTTTGATAAACAGGCTTGTAGTTGTAGTCTAGCCCGAAACAGAATAACGTGTAAATTAGACGTAGAAACCTCACATTCCTGACAAATTTCATCAGTATTCATTTCTAAGTATTCTCGCATCATAAAAATTCGAGCTTGTTGTGCAGGTAATTGTGTCAAACAGGTTTCAAAAATTATCCAAAATTCTTTCTTATAGGTACTACTCTGTACACTTTGCCATTCACTTGGCTCAAAGTAAGTTAAATCCCAGTGATCTCGTTCAGTAAAAAAAGCATTCGGCGTATCTTCTTCATAAATTTCAGACACCGTTACTGTGCGTTTACGATAGTGAATTAAATCAATAATTTTATTTTTTAAGATAGCGAAGACCCAAGTTTTTAAGGCGGATTTCCCTTTAAAAGAATGTGCATTTTTATAAGCACTGGTGAGAGCTTCTTGTACCACATCTTCGGCAAGATCGGGATCTTTTAGTTGCAGAACTGCAAATTTCACCATTTGCTGACGAATTTCTTCTATTTGCTGTGGTGGAATTTGCGTAAGCCGTTGTTGCTCTGTTTCCATTATGAATTCTCCTTTTATAAGATTTATTGTATTTTGTTGTAATTTTTTAATGCGAGAAACGTCCAATAGATAGATTATACTGCGATTAGGAGATCAGAATGAAAAAATTAACTGAAAATGATGTTACCCCTGAAGATATTTTTTATCAACGCCGTAAAATTATTACCGCAATGGGGCTTGGAGCAGCTGCAACAATGTTGCCTAATATCAGCTTAGCGGATAGTAAGAATGCACTAAAAAAATTAGATTTTAAAACAGCTGAGAAAAGTGATTTGATCCTAACACCAGAGAATAAAATCACAGGTTATAATAATTTTTATGAGTTTGGAGTTGATAAAGGATCGCCGGCTCAATATGCGAAAGATTTTAAGGTTGATCCTTGGACTGTTGAAATTACAGGTGAAGTAGAAAACCCATTTACCTTAGATTATAACCAGCTCTTTACTCAATTTCCGTTAGAAGAACGTATTTATCGTTTTCGTTGTGTTGAAGCGTGGTCAATGGTTGTGCCTTGGATTGGCTTTGAATTAAATAAACTGCTTGCTAAAGCAAAACCAACGAGCAGAGCTAAATATGTCGTATTTCATACCTTACACGATCCTGAACAAATGCCAGGGCAGAAAAACCGTTTCTTTGGTGGTGGGATTGATTATCCGTATGTTGAAGGCTTAACGATTGCAGAAGCGATGAATCCATTAACCTTAATGTCCGTTGGCTTATACGGTAAAGCCTTACCGCCACAAAATGGTGCACCAATTCGTTTAGTTGTGCCTTGGAAATATGGCTTTAAGAACATTAAATCCATTGTAAAAATTACACTTTCAGAAACTCGCCCACAAACAACGTGGGAAAAGCTGGCTCCACACGAATATGGTTTTTATGCCAATGTGAACCCGAATGTTGATCACCCTCGTTGGTCGCAAGCCTCTGAACGTGTCATTGGTTCTGGTGGTTTATTAAGCGTTAAACGCCAACCAACACTAATGTTTAACGGCTATGAGCAAGAGGTCGCTCATCTGTATAAAGGTTTAGATTTAAGGGTAAATTACTAATGCTAGCACTATATAGAGTGATAATCCATTTGGGGTGTTTTGCCCCATTTGTTTGGCTGACTTCAGTATTGTTATCTGGCGATGAAACAGCTTTAGGTACAGACCCTATTAAAGAAATTGAGCATTTTCTTGGTTATACTGCCATTGTCATTTTCTGTATTATGTTTTTATTAGGGATTGTTTTACAGTTACGCAATAAGAACCAATATCAGATTTTACGCCGCCCACTCGGATTATGGGCATTCTTTTATGCGTTACTTCACGTTGCGAGCTATTTGGTGCTAGAACTCAATCTTGATTTCACTTTGTTTTTCAAAGAGCTTGTTAGTCGCCCTTATTTAATCTTTGGAGGAATTGCATTTATTATATTGTTAGTGATGACAATGACTTCTTTACCTTCAATTAAAAATGCATTGGGTAAAAAATGGTTTACGGTACATCAATTCGCCTATCTTGCTATTATCTGTGCGGGTATTCACTATTATTGGTCAGTAAAAAGCCTTACTCTTGATCCTATTATTATTGGTGCTGTTATCTGCTTTATCGTTGCGTGGCGATACCTTAGCCAATATATTTTACCTACTCGTCGCTAATGTAAAGCAAGTAAATTTTAATTTAACAGTATATCTTTTCTTTTCATTTGGTGGTTTTCGTATATAATGAGCATAAGTTTCGGTTCGAAAGATAATTGAAAGAAATATGTCAAAACGAAATACTCAACAACGCCGTCAAATTATTGCCAATATGGTGCAAGAACAAGGTGAAGCCAGTGTTGAGCATCTAGCAACTTTGTTTGAAACATCAGAAGTTACGATTCGCAAAGACTTAACCGCTTTGGAAGAAAGCGGTTTTTTATTGCGTCGCTACGGTGGAGCAATAAAAATCCCAACCGAGTTAATTGAAGAATCTCACGAACAACTTTCGAAACAAAAGTTAGCTATTGCCCAAGCCGCTGTTCAGCAGATTAGAGAGCATAATCGTATTATTATTGATAGTGGAAGTACAACAGGTGCGTTAGTAAAAGCCTTAAACCAAACAGGTTTGGTAATTATGACCAATTCTTTAGCCTTAGCTAATGAATTAACCACTTTGGAATGCGAACCTACGGTATTGATGACAGGAGGAACTTGGGATTCTCGTTCTGAATCTTTTCAAGGAAAGGTTGCAGAACAAGTGTTACGTTCTTACGACTTTGATCAACTTTTTATCGGTGCTGATGGTTTGGATCTGCTACGCGGGACAACAACGTTCAATGAACTCATCGGGTTAAGTCAAGTAATGGCAGAAGTGGCTCGTGAAGTTATTGTGTTGATTGAATCGCAAAAGATTGGGCGGAAAATGCCTAACTTAGAATTGCAATGGCAACAAATTGATAAATTGATTACAGATGACCAACTTTCACCAGAGATTCAATTACAGATTGAGCAACAGGGCGTTGAAGTCATTCTTGCAAAAAATTAATCGTTTCTGACCGCTTATAAGCGGTTACATTTTCTCAAAAATTTACAAAAGGAAGCAAATATGTGTGGAATCGTAGGTGCAGTGGCACAACGTGATATCGCAGAAATTTTAGTCGATGGTTTACACCGTTTAGAATATCGTGGTTATGACTCAGCAGGGGTTGCAGTATTAAATCACGATAAACAGATGCAAATTGTTCGCCGAGTCGGTAAAGTTAAAGCATTAGACGAAGCGTTGGACGCCAACCCATTATTAGGTGGAACAGGGATTGCTCACACACGTTGGGCAACTCACGGTGAACCCTCTGAGACGAATGCTCACCCACATCGTTCGGGCAATATTGCGGTTGTACATAATGGCATTATTGAAAACTATGAAGAATTACGCAGTGAATTACAAGCTCGTGGCTACCAATTCCAATCACAGACGGATACTGAAGTTATTGCTCATTTAGTTGAATGGGAATTACGCAGTGCTAAGAGTTTGCTAGAAGCTGTACAAAAAGCAGTGGTACAACTGCGTGGTGCTTATGGCACCGTGGTGATGAACCAAGCAGAACCTGAACATTTAATTGTTGCTCGCTCTGGTAGCCCATTAGTCATCGGATTAGGTATGGGAGAAAATTTTCTTGCGTCAGATCCCCTTGCACTATTGAGTGTTACTCGCCGTTTTATTTATTTAGAAGAAGGTGATGTCGCAGAAATTACTCGCCGCTCAGTCGATATTTTTGATCGTAGCGGTGTAAAAGTAGAACGTGAAATCCACGAAGGTAACTTTGAACAAGATGCTGCGGATAAAGGACAATATCGCCACTATATGCAGAAAGAGATTTTTGAACAACCTGTGGCAATTCGTAACACTTTAGAAGGGCGTATTGCCAATGATAAAGTTGTGGTTGATGCAATTGGGGCTAATGCAGCACAAATTCTCAAAGATGCTCAACATATTCAAATTGTTGCTTGTGGCACATCTTATAATGCAGGAATGGTTGCACGTTATTGGTTTGAATCTATTGCGGGCGTGAGTTGTGATGTGGAAATTGCCTCTGAGTTCCGTTACCGTAAATTTGTGACTCGTCCAAATAGTTTGTTGATCACACTTTCTCAATCTGGCGAAACTGCTGATACGTTAGCCGCATTACGTCTAGCAAAAGAATCAGGTTTTATGGCGGCAATGACGATTTGTAATGTGGCAAGTTCCTCATTAGTGCGTGAATCTGATTTTGCCTTTATGACAAAAGCAGGGGTAGAAATTGGCGTGGCATCAACAAAAGCCTTTACGACACAGCTGACTTGTTTATTACTATTAAATGTTGCAATCGGTCGCTTAAAAGGCAATTTAAGTGAAGAACAAGAAAAACATATTGTTCAATCTCTACAACGCTTACCAGCACAAATTGAGAGTGCATTAGTTTTTGATAAGGCGATCGAAAAATTATCTGAAGACTTCGCAGACAAACATCATACACTCTTTTTAGGACGTGGAGAGTTTTACCCAATCGCGATGGAATCTGCTTTAAAACTCAAAGAGATTTCTTATATTCACGCTGAAGCCTATGCAGCTGGAGAATTAAAGCACGGTCCACTCGCATTGATTGATAGTGATATGCCTGTTATTGTGGTTGCACCAGAAAATGACCTACTTGAAAAAGTGAAATCAAATATTGAAGAAGTGCGTGCTCGTGGCGGACAGCTTTATGTCTTTGCAGATCACGATGCTGGATTTAGTGACTCAGAAGGGTTTAAAACCGTGGTAATGCCAAAAGTTGATGAAGTTACAGCACCAATTTTCTATACCGTACCACTTCAACTTCTTTCGTATCATATTGCCTTAATCAAAGGCACTGATGTTGATCAGCCTCGTAATCTTGCTAAAGCGGTAACGGTGGAATAATCTGATATATAAACTGCCTTAGTAGGATATATAGGCAAAATAATCGCTAACTACTATTGGTTACTGGAAAATATTAAGCGGTTCGATACTTGCAAAATTTTGCGAATATCGAACCGCTTGTTTATAAGAGCTTATTCTTCAGCGTCTTCTTTTTCCCATTCTAATGCACGTTTTACTGCTCGTTTCCAACCTTTATAGCGTCTAGTACGTTTTTCTTCATCACCATCAGGCACAAAAGTTGTTTCTACTTCAGCTTTACCACGCAGCTCTTCTAAACTTCCCCAGAAACCTGTTGCTAGCCCTGCTAGATAGGCTGCACCTAATGCAGTCACTTCACGCACGACTGGACGTTCAACTTTTGCATTTAAAATATCTGCTTGGAATTGCATTAAGAAGTTATTCACAACTGCACCACCATCAACTCTTAATGTTTCTAGTGTTTCGCCACTATCTGATTGCATTGCATCTAAAACTTCGCGTGTTTGATAAGCAATAGATTCTAATGTGGCACGCACAATGTGGTTACGATTAGAACCACGAGAAAGTCCAACAATAGCACCGCGAGCGTAAGGATCCCAATATGGTGCCCCTAAGCCAGTAAATGCAGGTACAACATAAACGCCATTTGAGCTTTGAACTTTAACGGCAAAATATTCAGAGTCGCGACTATCATGGATAATTTTTAACTCATCGCGTAACCATTGAATAGATGCTCCTCCCATAAAAATAGAGCCTTCAAGTGCGTAGCAAGGTTCACCTTTAGCATTACACGCAATTGTCGTTAATAGCCCATTTTTAGATTCAACCGCTTTATCTCCCGTATTCATTAGCATAAAACAGCCAGTACCATAGGTATTTTTTGCCATTCCTGCATCGACACATAAATGACCATATAACGCAGCTTGTTGGTCTCCTGCAATACCTGCCACAGGAATGCGTACGCCACCCATACCGCCGATGTTAGTTTGTCCGTAAATTTCAGATGAATTTTTAACTTCAGGCAACATTTCTCTTGGAACATCTAATAATTCCAACATTTTGTCATCCCACTGTTTTGTATGAATATTAAACATCATTGTACGAGATGCGTTGGTATAATCAGTAACGTGAACTCGACCTTGAGTTAATTTCCAAACTAACCAAGTATCAACCGTACCAAAGAGTAACTCACCTTTTTTCGCACGCTCACGAGCACCTTCTACATTATCTAAAATCCATTTTACTTTTGTACCAGAGAAGTAAGGATCAACGACTAACCCTGTGGTTTTACGAATATATTCTTCGTGTCCATCCGCTTTCAATTTCGAACAAAAATCAGCAGTACGGCGACATTGCCACACAATCGCATTATAGATCGGCTTACCTGTTTCTTTTTCCCAAACAATAGTTGTTTCACGTTGGTTGGTAATACCAATTGCCGCAATTTGATCAGCTGTTACACCTGCTTTTGCAACAACTTCATTTAAAGTTGAGCTTTGAGTTGCCCAAATTTCCATTGGGTTATGTTCAACCCAACCTGCTTGTGGATAAATTTGTGTAAATTCACGTTGTGCGACTTCAACAATGTTCGCATTTTTATCAAGTAATACTGCACGAGAGCTTGTTGTACCCTGGTCTAAAGCAATAATGTATTGTTTTGTTGTCATAGGAATCACCTTAATTAAAAAGAAATTGTTACGTTATAATTTGCAAGGTAAATTTTTACCAATTAAACGAGTGTAGAAAAAACCACCTAATAAAGCCCCAACAATAGGTCCAAAGATAGGAACAAGGAAATAAGGAATATCACGACCACCAGTGAAAGCAATATCTCCCCAACCTGCTAAAAATGTAAATATTTTTGGAGCAAAATCACGAGCAGGGTTCATTGCAAAACCAGTTAAAGGCCCCATCGCCCCACCAATAACTGCAATCAATAACCCAATGAGTAATGGTGCCATTGGACCTCTTGGAACACCGTTACCATCATCCGTTAAAGCAAGAATTAAAGCCATTAACACAGCAGTAATAACCATTTCAACAATAAAGGCTTGGAATACGCTAATATGCTCATTTGGATAGGTGGAGAACACTCCAGCAAAGCCAACCCCTTCGCCACGCACGATATTTTGTGCAGCTTCTGTGGCAATAAAGAGATCTCTATATAAAAAATAGACTAACGCAGCAGCGGAAAAAGCACCGAGCATTTGTGAGATGATATAAGGTAAGATTTTTTTGCCATCAAAACAGGCGAATTTCCATAATGCGATGGTAACAGCAGGGTTCAAATGAGCACCAGATAACCCTGCAGATGCGTAAACAGCCATTGCAACAGCGAGTCCCCAAACAATAGAAATCTCCCATAACCCAAATGTAGCACCAGCTACCTGAGCTGCGGCAACACAACCTGCCCCAAAGAAGATAATCAATCCAGTACCAATAAATTCACCAATGCAAGCGGCTTTTAATGATTTATCCATAACTTCCCCCAAGAAATTAGAATATAGAAAAATAGATAATTGATTGAAAACGAAAGTTTCGGCTGTGAAATATAAAGAAATGAACATTTTTAGCAAATGGGAAAAGTTATTTTTGTGACATACTGCACAAAAATTTGTTACTTTTATGTAATTTTTTTTGATTTTTATCACATTTCGAAAACAAAAAAGCCATATTGAAATATATCAATATGGCGTATAAAGAGAGTTATTTAATTATTATTTGCCGTAATGGTCGCCTAATTTAGCTTTATGTTTGCTTTCTTCTAACATTGTGATGAACATTAACAATACAGCTAATACACCACCAGCAATCATTACATAGAAACCGCCGTCCCAGCCGTAGTATTCTGCCGCCCAACCTACAACTGCTGATGCAGCAACAGTACCACCAAGGTAACCGAATAAGCCTGTAAAGCCTGCTGCTGTTCCTGCAGCTTTTTTCGGTGCAAGTTCAAGGGCGTGTAAACCAATCAACATTACAGGACCATAGATTAAGAAACCGATAGTAGTCATTAAAATGAAGTCCATTAACTGATATGGGTTTTCATACCAAGCGTGACCAGCATATTGTGCAAGTTCATTTTCTGGTGTTGCTGGGTTAAGCCATAATGCAACGACTGCAGCTGTGGTTAAAATCATAAAGATGAAACCTGTTAAACCACGTTTTCCTTTAAAGACTTTATCTGATACCCAACCGCATAATAATGTTCCTGGTACAGCTGCAAGTTCATAGATCGTATATGCCCAAGCTGTTCCTTTAATATTGAAATGTTTAACTTCACCAAGATAAACAGGAGACCATTTCAATACACCATAGCGAATTAAGTAAACGAATACGTTAGCAATTGCGATATACCACAACAGTTTATTTTTAAACACATAAGTGAATAAAATTTCTTTTACGGATAAGTTATTTTCGTAAGTTTTTTCGTTATAGTCTTCAGGGTAATCATTACGCCATTTTTCAATCGGCGGTAAACCACAAGATTGTGGGGTATCACGCATTACTAAATAAATAGGAATAGCAGCAATCATTGCAGCAATACCAGGATAGTAAAGGGCTTGTTGCCAAATATCTTTCGCTGTTGCTTCTACTCCATATTCACTGAAATAAATCGCTCCTGCTAAAAGAACCATAATACCTGGTACTGTTCCCCCTACGTTGTGGGCTGTATTCCAAATGGATACGATTGTTCCACGTTCAGATTTAGACCACCAGTGAACCATTGTTCTACCACACGGAGGCCAACCCATACCTTGGAACCAACCATTTAAGAAAATCAACGCCCACATTACTGCAATGCCTGATGTCGCCCAAGGGAATAATCCCATCATTGTCATACATAAACCAGAGAGTAATAAACCAAATGGTAAGAAAACTCTTGGATTAGAACGGTCAGAAATAGTTGCCATAAAGAATTTTGACAAACCATAAGCAAGACCCGCAGCTGTACCAATTACACCTAATTCGGCTTTTGTGTACATTCCTGCTTCAATTAACCCTTTCTGTGCTAAATCGAAATTTGCACGAACAAAATAATAAGCAGCATAACCAAAGAAGATCCCTGCAAACACTTGCCAACGTAAGCGTTTGTATGTGGAATCAATTTTGTCTGCTGGTAGCTCTGCAATATGCGGAGCAGGTTTAAATGGACCAAACATAGTAAACTCCAACAATTTGTTGTTATTGAAAAAATAAGATATTCATTTACGAATATCGCAGACTGATGACAAACCC